>NZ_JBEZWX010000011.1:0-215709 GCF_040637635.1 Streptomyces sp. NPDC028635
GAGCCGGACGGCATCCTCGCCGCCTTCGACGCCCGTCTGCCCTTCACCCTCACCGAGGGCCAGCAGAAGGTCTCCCAGGAGATCTTCGCGACGCCCTGTGGTCCGCACGGCCGGCGCGGGGGACCCGCGGATCAGCCGCCGCTCTCGCCGCCGCGCCGCCGTGTGAAGAGGTACGCCGCGCCGACCGACCCGGCGACGAGCGCCGCGCCCAGCCCGAGCTGCCGCGCGTCGAAGCCGCCGACGCTGCCGCCCTCACCGGCGTGCACCGCGCGCGGCACCGTCGGCCGCAGCGGCTGAGGTGTCGGCGGTGCCGGCCGGCCGCCGGCGATGCTCAGTCCGGTCGACCCGCTCACCCCGTCACAGGTGAACGTCACCGGGTAGACGGCGCCCGGGCGTGCGTCCCAGTCGATGTTCGCCGTCGCCGACGACACGCCCGCCGCCATGATGACGGTGTCGAACACGCCCGAGGAGACCGTCACCACTCCCCGGCAGCCCCCGTGGTCGCGGTCGACCTGAAGGACGACCCGCCCGCCTGCCGAGACCGTCGACGGCATGACGCTGAAACCGAACGGGGTGATGTTGCCTTCGCCCTGTGCGACGGCGCCCGGCGCCGTCAGGGCCAGGGCGCCCAGACTCAGCAGTGCGGCCGACGCGACGCGTATCGCGCGCATGTGTTCCCTCCGGTCTCCGAGGGGCGGCGGCGGACCTGCTCCGCTTGCACACCAGTGCCCCTCGATGACCGAAACGCTAGGAACGGGACGGCGCCGGCGCGATCGCAGTAGCGCGAACGGGTCAAGCGTGTACTCCGCCCGGGCGACCTGCCCGCCGCGAACGGGGGACGACGTCGGCGTGGCGTCCCCCGTCCGTCCCGGCCGCCGTGCCGGCGCCCCCGCTCAGCCCCGGGCGTGCGGGAAGAGGCTGAGCAACGGCTCCATCGACGCGGCCGTGTCCCGGCTGTAGGGCGCGTCGAAGTCCCAGATCAGGAACAGCAGGAAGGCGATCAGTGCCGAGAACAGGCCCGCCAGGACCAGTTCGCGCGGGGTGCGGCGGATCTGGAGGGCGAAGACCATGCCGATGGTGACCACCGCCCCGGTGAGCAGTCCGAACCACACCACCCCCGGCATGGTCGGCGACGTGGCGTTCGCCCGGGCGGTGCGGGCCTCGTCGGCCGCGGTGATCTGGTCGAGCAGCGGCTGGTAGGCCTGTGCCTCGAAGTCGTTGCGCGGCTGGTAGTCGGTGAGGTCCCGGCGCAGCCGGTCGAGGAGCTCGGAGCCGCGCTCGGTCATCTCGCCATGGTCCTCCATGGCCTTCCACTCCTTGGTGACGACGTGTCCGACATAGGCGTTGACATCCCCCCGGATCCGGTCACGGACCGGAGCGGGATAGACCCGGACGCGCTGGTCGATCTCGTGCAGTGCCTGCGCCTCCGCCTGCACATGGTCCTGCGCGGCGCTGCGTGCCTCCCATACGCCCGCGATCGCCAGGCCCAGGACAATGGCGTAGACCACGCCGATCCACATGGTCATGTACTCGATGACGTCCGGAGTCTCACTCGGGTCCTCGTCCTCGGACGCCGTGCGGTGGCGGACCAGGGTGATGACGACCACCACGACACAGGCGGCCAGCATCGCGAGGGTGAGAACAAGCCATTCCGGCAACGGGGGTACCTCCAGGGCTCAGCGCGGGCGGAGCGCGGCGACGGCCACGATCGCGGGCGTGGTGATGAGCAGGACATAGACGACGGGTGAGACGTGGTGGCTGGGCCGCCGCCGGGGCGGTGCGGCGTGATACCGCGGGTAGCTCACCGGGCTCGCGGAGGGACGTGGTGCCGGCGTCGGAGTGGGTGACGGTGTGGGGGCGGGCCTCGGCGGCGGAGGCGGGGCCGGGCGGGCCGGCGCGGGCCGGGGCGCGGGCTCCGGCGGGGCGGGGACCGCGGGGGTGGGCCGCGGTTTCGGCGGCGGGGGTTTCGGCACCGGCTTCGGCGGAGGCGGTTTCGGCGCGGGCGGAGGCGGTGGGGGAGGCGGAGGCGGTGGTGGAGGAGGGGGTGGCGGGGGAGTAGGAGTGGGTGTCGGGCTCGGTGAACACCCGGGCGGGATCGGCCAGTCGAGGCTGCCGGCCACCGCCACCGCCGTCACCCCGTCGGGGCCGGTCGAGGCGTAGGCGCAGGCGTCGGCCGCCGCCGTCCCGGCCGGTGCGCCCACCAGGAACCAGCTGAGCGTCACCACGGCCAGCACCCGTGCGCCCACGGCGGAGCGGGTCGGTTGGGGTCCATGCACGACGGAGATCATGAGGTGCGCCGGACCGGGTCATGCCGGCTCGGCGGCGGAATGCTCCGAACGAGGGACACCGGTCGGCGTGGCGCCGTGCGCGCTGACGCTCGTACGTCCGGCGCTCCGTACATCCGTCCGACGGAATCTCTCCTTCCGCAAAGATTTCCGCACGCCGTTGAACACACCCATGGCTGCGCTGCGTACCCCATGCCGTGCAGCGACGCATCCAGGTGCTGCAACAGACGTGTGAACGTGGGGAGTTGACGATGAAGACCTCGTGGCGGAGCGCCTCGCTCGCGGTGGGTGCCGTAGCCGTACTGGCGCTGACGACGGCGTGCGGGCAGGGCGACGGCGGCGCCAAGGCGGCCGCCCAGAACGTCGGCGCCACCGCCCCGGTCGGCGGCTACGGCACCGCCGGCGGGGGTTACGGCATCGGCAACGGCTCTGCCAGTTCCGCGCCGCAGGCCCGGCCGGCCCCCGCGGGCAAGCTGTCCGTCACCGCCAACCCCGAACTGGGCAAGGTGCTCACCGACGCCTCCGGGCGCACCCTGTACCGCTTCGACGCGGACACCGCCGAGCCCTCCAAGTCGACCTGCGACGGCGACTGCGCCAAGGTGTGGCCGCCGGTGCCCGCGGACGACGTCACCGCCGGCACCGGCATCGAGCCGTCCGAACTGGGCGAGGTCACCCGCGCGGACGGCACCAAGCAGCTCACCATCGGCGGCTGGCCGGCGTACCGCTACGCCAAGGACACCAAGGCGGGTGAGGTGAAGGGCCAGGGGCTCAAGGGCAAGTGGTTCGCGCTGGCCCCCGACGGCAAGAAGGCGAAGGCGTCCGATCTGCCCGGACTGTCCGTCCGCAAGGACCCCAACCTCGGTGACATCGTCGTCGACCGCAACGGCATGACCGTCTACCGCTTCCTGAAGGACCAGGCCTGGCCCAAGCCGGTCTCCGCCTGCGCCGGCGCCTGCCTGCAGAAGTGGCCGGCCGTCGAACCCGTCGACGCCGGCGACACCAAGGGCGTGAAGAAGAAGGGCCTGATGAGCTTCACCCGCCCCGACGGCGTCAAGCAGCAGACCGTCAACTGCTGGCCCGTCTACACCTTCTCCGGTGACAAGGCTCCCGGGGACATCAACGGTCAGGGCGTCGGCGGCACGTGGTACGCCGTCGCACCCGACGGAAAGCCGGTCGGCGCGCCGAAGAAGTGACGGATCGCACCTCCCCAGGGTGTCCGCCCCCCTCGCCCGGGCGGCGCGCACGGCCGACGGACCGCCCCCTCCGCACCGCACGGAGGGGGCGGTTCGCTGTGTGCGGCGCCCTGTACCCTGCGCAGCACCCCCGACACGTGCGGTAGTAACGTGACGCGGCGCCGCACGCGCACGTGCCGCGGGCAGTGACCGGGAACGGACGGTCAATTTCCGGTTCCCCTCGCTACTTGACCCGACGATCAGTAGCCTCTGCTCGAACACCGGATCGCCTACGCCTTGGAGAGATGGATGGAGCGTCCCGCTTGGGCTCCCCGAAGCATCGACATCTCGGTGCCGAGCGTCTCGCGCATCTACGACTACTACCTGGGCGGTTCGCACAACTTCGAGGTGGACCGGGAAGCCGCCCGCAGGGCCATGGAGTTCCTGCCGGGGCTGCCCAAGATCATGCAGGCGAACCGGGCGTTCATGCGCCGCGCCGTGCGCTTCGCGGCCGACGAGGGCATCACGCAGTTCCTCGACATCGGCTCCGGGATCCCCACCTTCGGCAACGTCCACGAGATCGCCCAGGCCGCCCGCCCCGGCGCGCACGTCGTCTACGTCGACCACGACCCGGTGGCGGTCGCGCACAGCCAGGCCGTCCTGGCGGGCAACGAGAACGTCGACGTCGTCGCCGCGGATCTGCTCAAGCCCCACGAGATCCTGGCCAGTGAACCGGTGGAGCGGCTGATCGACCTGAACCGGCCGGTGGCGCTGCTCCTGGTTGCCATACTGCACTTCGTGGAGGACGAGGACGACCCGTACGCGGCGGTGGCCGAGCTGCGCGACGCGCTCGCGCCCGGCAGTCTGCTGGTGCTCACCCATGCCTCGTACGAGGGGATCCCGGTGCCTCCGGAGCGGGCGGGGGGCGCGGTGGACGTGTACGAGGACATTCGCAACCCGCTGGTCATGCGCTCGCCGGACGAGATCGCGCGGTTCTTCGAGGGGTACGAGATGGTGGAGCCGGGACTGGTGCCGATGCCGTTGTGGCGGCCCGAGACGGCGCCGGAGGACGAGGACCCGTTCGCCTACTCCGGGTTCGCGGGCGTGGGGCGTACGGCGTGATCGCGGAGCCGGACGGGCCGGAGGACAGACTGCGCCGGTTCGCCACGATCTGGACCCGGGCGGTGTTCCCGCTCACCTCCACGTCGGCGACCCGGCCCGAGTTCGAGGCGCACCTGCTGCCGCTGGCCCGCCGGCTGAGCGAGGCACTGCACGCGCCGGCCACGGTCACCGAGGAGGGCCGGGCCATCGGCGCCGCGCTGGTCGCCGCGCACTGCACCGACCCGGAGGCGCTCAGCCGCACCCTGGACTGCGTCGACGCCTACCTCGTGCTCTACTGCGGCGGCGACGGCGACCCGCAGGAGCTGCGTACCCGCTGCTCCCGGCTCCAGCACGCCATGGCCGCCGGCTACGCGCGGGCGCTGCGCGAACGCACCCTGGGCGAGCAGGAGGCCATCGCGCAGGCGGCGTTGCAGGCGCAGGGCGTGGTGGCGCAGGCGCTGCACGCCAGCGAGGCCCGCTTCCGCGCGGTGTTCGAGGGCGCCGCCATAGGGATCGGCATCGCCGACCTCGAGGGCAACATACTGCAGGTCAACGGTGCCCTGGTGCGCATGTTCGGCGGCAGTGAGCACGCGGTGCGCGGCCGCAACGTCAAGGAGTGGACGCACGCCGAGGACGCCCCGCAGGTGTGGCGGCTGTACGACGAGCTGGTGCGCGGCGAACGCGAGCACTACCACGTGGAGAAGGCGTTCTACCGCCCCGACGGAACGGTCCTGTGGACCAATCTGACGGTCTCCCTGCTGCGCGACCCCGACGGCGAACCGCAGTACCAGCTGGCGCTGATGGAGGACACCACCGAACGCCGCCTGCTCAACCTGCGGCTGCGCTACGAGGCCACGCACGACGCGCTGACCGGTCTGCCCAACCGCACGCTGTTCTTCGAGCGGCTGGAGAAGGTCCTGGCCCGGGACGGCGGGCAGCGTTTCGGGCTGTGCTACCTCGACCTGGACGGCTTCAAGACCATCAACGACAGCCTCGGCCACGCGGCCGGCGACCGGCTGCTCGTCGAGGTCGCCGACCGGTTGCAGTCCTGCGCCACCGCGCCCGGCGAGATGGTGGCCCGGCTCGGCGGCGACGAGTTCGTGGCGCTGACCACCGGCCCGGACAGCCGCCACGAGGTCGACGAACTCGCCGCGCGCATCATGAACGCCCTGCTCGCCCCCATCCGCATCGACGGCCGTGAGCTGACCGTGCGCGGCAGCATCGGCATCGTCGAGGGCGCCGCCGGGGAGCGCAGCGCGGCCGAGGTGCTGCGCAGCGCCGACATCACCATGTACCGGGCGAAATCGGCCGGCGGCAACCGGTTCGAGCTCGCCGACCCGGAGGCCGACGCCCGCGCCATCACCCGCCACGGGCTGACCACGGCGTTGCCGGCCGCCCTGGAACGCGGCGAGTTCTTCATCGAGTACCAGCCGCTGGTGCACCTCGGCGACGGCAGCGTGCGCGGCGCGGAGGCGCTGGTGCGCTGGCTGCACCCGCAGCACGGAGTGCTCGGACCCGACCGGTTCATCCCGCTCGCCGAGCACACGGGGCTGATCGTGCCGCTCGGCCGCTGGGTGCTGGACCAGGCGGTGCGCCAGGCGCGCGAGTGGCGCGAACGCGACGCCGGGGCGGGCCCGCTGCGCATCAACGTCAACCTCTCGCCGTGCCAGCTCACTCATCCCGGGCTGGTGCAGGACACCGTGGACATCCTGGAGCGCGCGGGCGTCGCACCGGACGCGCTGTGCCTCGAGGTGACCGAGTCGGCCCTGATCGGCGCCGACGACGACCTGCTCAAACCGCTGCGCCGGCTGGCCGAGATGGGCGTGGACATCGCCCTGGACGACTTCGGCACCGGTTACTCGAACCTGGCGAACCTGCGCCGGCTGCCGGTGTCCGTCCTGAAGCTGGACCGCTCCTTCACGCAGGGCATGCAGCAGTTCCCGGCGGACCCGGTGGACCTGAAGATCGTCGAGGGCATCGTCTCGCTCGCCCACAGCCTCGACCTGGCCGTCACCGTCGAGGGCGTGGAGACCGGCGCCCAGGCCGAACAGCTGCGGATACTGGGCTGCGACACGGCCCAGGGCTGGTACTACGCCCGCCCGGGCCCCCCGGAGCGCCTGCACGAACTGGCCATGGCGGACGCGACGGGGTGAGGCCGGTGCACATACGACGACTGGACCTGGGTACGTTCGTGCGCCCGGCCTCGGAGACCGGAGGGGCGCACCCACGCGTCGAACCCGCCCTGGCCTACCTGGTGCTCGACGAGCGGGGCCCGATCCTCTTCGACACCGGGATCGGGGCGGCGAGCCCGGAGACCGAGGCCCACTACCGCCCCCGCCGCCGCGACCTGCGCGAGGCCCTGGAGGCGGCCGGGGTGAGCGCCGGGGACATCTCCCTCGTCGTCAACTGCCACCTCCACTTCGACCACTGCGGAGGCAACCCGCTCTTCCCCGGCACGCCCGTCGCCGTCCAGGACGTCGAACTGGCCACGGCCCGCGCCGGCGGCTACACCTTCGACGAGCTGATCGACTTCCCGGGTGCGACGTACGAGGAGCTGAAGGGCGAGGCGGAACTCCGCCCCGGGGTGTGGGTGATCCCGACCCCCGGCCACACCGACGGCCACCAGTCGCTCGTCCTGCGCTGCGACGACGGCACGGTGGTCCTCGCCGGCCAGGCCCACGACGTGGCCTCCGCGTACGCCGTGGACCACCTCGCCCGCGAAGCGGAGCGCGACGGCGTCGAGCCGCCCCTGCCCCCCTACCGCCCCTGGCTCGACCGTCTCGCCGACTTCGACCCCCGCCGTGTCCTCTTCGCCCACGACGCCTCGGTCTGGGAACCGCTCCGGGGCACCTGACCGACTTCCACGGGAAGCGCGGCGGCGGCGCGCGGCGCCGGCCGCCGGGGGCGCGGGAAACTGCGCGATCGGCCACCGACGACTCGCGGCCCCGCACGGCGCCCGTCCACGAGGGCGCGACCGGCACACCTCACCGCTCGAGAAGCATCCGCTGCAACTCCCGGGCGGCCCGCGGCGGAGCCACATCGCTGCGGTGCGCCAGCGCGATCGTCCGGTGCAGCCCCGGCCGGACCAGCGGAGTGACCCGCAGCCCCCGGCCGGAGCGGGCCGCGACCATGCGGGGGACGACGGCCACACCCAGCCCGGCCCGCACGAACCCCAGCACCGCGTCCATCTCACCGCCCTCCACCGCGAAGTCCGGCTCGAACCCGGCGGAGCGGCACGCCGCCACCGTCAGCTCCCGCAGGTCGTACCCGTGCCGGAACATCACCAGCCGCTCGCCCTCCAGGTCGGCGATCCGCACCGCCCGCCCGCCGCCGCCCGGCTTCGGCGCCTCCGGCGAGGACACCACGACCAGGTCCTCGCGCAGCAGCTCCACCGTGGTCAGCGCCGGTGACGGCGTCGGCAGGGGCAGCACCACCAGCGCCAGGTCCAGCGCGCCGCGGGCCAGCTCCCGCACCAGGTCGTGCGAGCCGCTCTCCTCGATCAGCAGCTGGATGCCGGGATAGCGGTCGTGGAAGGCGCGCAGCACATCCGGCAGCAGACCCGTGCACAGGCTGGGCGTGGCACCGAGCCGTACCCGGCCCCGCCGCAGCTGCGCCAGCTCCTGCACCTCGTGGCGCGCGGTGTCGGCATCGGCGAGGATGCGCCGCGCCAGCGGCAGCAGCGCCTCCCCGGCGTCGGTCAGGGTGATGTTGCCGCGCGCCCGCTGGAACAGATCGGCGCCCAGCTCCCGCTCCAGCGCCTTGATCTGCTGGGACAGCGACGGCTGGGCGACATGCACCAGCTCGGCGGCCCGGGTGAAGTGGCGGGTCTCGGCCACCGCGACGAAGTACTGGAGCTGCTGGAACTGCATGCCGCCAGCATAGGCTCTCCCTATCGAATCAAGCTGGACCATGTCTTGGACCGATCGCACCTCGAGCACCTAGCGTGCTGAGACATGGCTCTGGCAACGCGGACGGACCGACGGCCGTCCATGGCACGCACCGTGTGGGACTCCACCGTCGGCAAGAAGACGGTCATGGCCGTCAGCGGCCTGATCATGCTGCTGTACCTGGTCGCCCATGTGATCGGCAACCTGAAGATCTTCTTCGGGGCGGGGGAGTTCAACCACTACGCGCACTGGCTGCGCACCGTCGGCGAACCCTTCATGCATTACGAGTGGACGCTGTGGCTGGTCCGCGTCGTCCTGGTCGTCGCGGTCGTCGCGCACGCCGTCTCCGCGTACCAGCTCAGCCGCCGCGACATCAAGGCGCGGCCCAGCAAGTACGTGCACAGCAAGGCCCGGGCGAGCTACGCGACGCGCACCATGCGCTGGGGCGGGATCATCCTCGGGCTGTTCATCGTCTGGCACATCCTGGACCTGACCACCGGCACCGTGCACTCCGGCGGCTTCCAGGAGGGTCACCCGTACCAGAACGTCGTGGACACCTTCTCCACCTTGTACGGCAACGTCGTCTACATCGTCGCGATGCTCGCCCTCGGCCTGCACATCCGGCACGGCTTCTTCAGCGCCGCCCAGACCCTCGGCGTCGGCAGCCGCACCCGCAACCGGGCCCTGAAGACCGTCGCGAACGTCCTCGCGCTGCTGCTCACGGCCGGCTTCGTCGCCGTCCCCGTGGGCGTCATGACCGGAGTGGTGAGCTGACATGACCTCGTACACCGACTACACGCTCGGCGAGCCGATCGCCGACACCAAGGCCCCCGCCGGCCCCATCCACGAGCGCTGGGACACGCGCCGCTTCGAGGCCAAGCTGGTCAACCCCGCCAACCGGCGCAAGCACACCGTGATCGTCGTCGGCACCGGTCTCGCGGGCGGTTCCGCGGGCGCCACCCTCGCCGAACAGGGCTACCACGTCGTCCAGTTCTGCTACCAGGACTCCCCGCGCCGCGCCCACTCCATCGCCGCGCAGGGCGGCATCAACGCGGCGAAGAACTACCGCAACGACGGCGACTCCGTCCACCGCCTGTTCTACGACACCGTCAAGGGCGGCGACTTCCGGGCGCGCGAGTCCAACGTGCACCGCCTCGCGCAGATCTCGGTGGAGATCATCGACCAGTGCGTGGCCCAGGGCGTGCCCTTCGCCCGCGAGTACGGCGGCCTGCTCGACACCCGCTCCTTCGGCGGCGTCCAGGTCTCCCGCACCTTCTACGCCCGCGGCCAGACGGGCCAGCAGCTCCTGCTCGGCGCCTACCAGGCCCTCAGCCGGCAGATCGCCGCCGGCAACGTCGAGATGCACGCGCGCACCGAGATGCTCGACCTGATCGTCGTCGACGGCCGGGCCCGCGGCATCGTCGCCCGCGACCTGATCACCGGGAAGATCTCGACGTACTTCGCCGACGCGGTCGTCCTCGCCTCCGGCGGCTACGGCAACGTCTTCTACCTGTCGACGAACGCCATGAACTCCAACGCGACCGCGATCTGGCGGGCACACCGGCGCGGCGCGTACTTCGCCAACCCCTGCTTCACGCAGATCCACCCCACCTGCATCCCGCGCACCGGCGACCACCAGTCGAAGCTGACGCTGATGAGCGAGTCGCTGCGCAACGACGGCCGGATCTGGGTGCCCAGGGCCAAGGGCGACACCCGCCCGCCGAACCGGATCCCGGAGGACGAGCGCGACTACTACCTGGAGCGCATCTACCCGTCCTTCGGCAACCTCGTCCCGCGTGACATCGCCTCCCGCGCGGCGAAGAACGTCTGCGACGAGGGCCGCGGTGTCGGCCCCGGCGGGCAGGGCGTCTACCTGGACTTCGCCGACGCGATCGCGCGCATGGGACGCAAGGCCGTGGAGGCCAAGTACGGCAACCTCTTCGACATGTACCAGAGGATCACCGACGAGGATCCGTACGAGGTGCCGATGCGGATCTACCCGGCCGTGCACTACACGATGGGCGGCCTGTGGGTCGACTACGACCTGCAGACCACGATCCCCGGCCTGTTCGCGATCGGTGAGGCCAACTTCTCCGACCACGGCGCCAACCGGCTCGGCGCGTCCGCGCTGATGCAGGGCCTGGCCGACGGCTACTTCGTGCTGCCGGCGACCATCAACGACTACCTCGCCCGCAACCCGCACAAGGAGGAAGTCACCGACGAGCACCCGGTGGTGCAGGAGGTCCTCGCCGAGACCGAGGACCGGCTCAACCTCCTGCTGTCCGTCGACGGCGACCGCACCCCGGACTCCTTCCACCGCGAACTCGGCGAACTCATGTGGGAGTTTTGCGGCATGGCGCGCACCGACGCGGGCCTGCGCAAGGCGCTGAGCCGGATCCCGGAGATCCGCGAGGAGTTCTGGCGCCGCATCAAGGTGCCCGGCACCGGCGAGGAGCTCAACCAGTCCCTGGAGAAGGCGAACCGCATTGTCGACTACCTCGAACTGGCCGAGCTGATGTGCCTCGACGCACTGCACCGCGCCGAGTCCTGCGGCGGTCACTTCCGCGAGGAGTCCCAGACCCCCGACGGCGAGGCCGCCCGCCGGGATGACGAATTCGGCTACGCGGCGGCCTGGGAGTTCACCGGCACCGGCGCGGCCCCGGCCCTGCACAAGGAAGACCTGGTCTTCGAGTACGTCCACCCCACCCAGCGGAGCTACGCATGAAGCTCACCCTGCGCGTCTGGCGGCAGAAGAACGCCGGCGCCGACGGCACCATGTCCACCTACCAAGTGGACGGCATCTCGCCCGACATGTCCTTCCTGGAGATGCTGGACGTCCTCAACGAACAGCTCATCCTCTCCGGCGAGGACCCGGTCGCCTTCGACCACGACTGCCGCGAGGGCATCTGCGGCGCGTGCTCCCTCGTCATCAACGGTGACGCGCACGGCCCGGAGCGCACCACGACCTGCCAGCTGCACATGCGGTCCTTCCGGGACGGCGACACGATCGACATCGAGCCGTGGCGGGCGGCGGCCTTCCCGGTCGTGAAGGACCTGGTCGTCGACCGCTCGGCCTTCGACCGGATCATCCAGGCCGGCGGCTACATCACCGCCCCGACCGGCTCCGCGCCCGAGGCCCACGCGACCCCGGTCCCGAAGGCCGACGCGGACTACGCCTTCGAGCACGCCGAGTGCATCGGCTGCGGCGCCTGCGTCGCGGCCTGCCCCAACGGGGCGGCCATGCTGTTCACGTCCGCGAAGGTGAACCACCTGGGCGCCCTGCCGCAGGGCTCGCCGGAGCGCGAGAGCCGCGTCCTGGACATGGTGACGCAGATGGACGCCGAGGGCTTCGGCGGCTGCACCCTGGCCGGCGAATGCGCCACCGCCTGCCCGAAGGGCATCCCGCTCACCTCCATCACCCACATGAACAAGGAGTGGCTGCGCGCGACCCGCAAGGCCGCCAGGCGCTGACAGACGTTCGCCGACCGGCGCGAACGGGCGGGACCGGGGGCAGGTGCTCTCCCCGGTCCCGTCTCGCGTCGGTGCCTGGCATTCAACAGTTCCACATCCTCGCTCCTGGCTCCGGTCACGTCCGCGCCAACCGGCGTCGGAAGAAACGAGGGGTACCGCCTCCCTCGCCCTTCCGGCCGTTCCAGGAGTCAGCCATGACCGGCGTTTCCACGCTCGACCGTCCGCCGCGGCCCGCCGCCCCCACCCGCTACACCGTCTCCCTCGCCCGGGACGAGGCCGAGGTGCGGGCCGCGCAGCGGCTGCGGCACGACGTCTTCGCCGGGGAGATGGGCGCCCTGCTCACCACCCCGCAGCCCGGCCACGACATGGACGCCTTCGACGCGTACTGCGACCACCTGCTGGTGCGCGAGGAGATCACCGGGCAGGTCGTCGGCACCTACCGGCTGCTGCCGCCCGAGCGGGCCGCCGTCGCCGGACGGCTCTACTCGGAGGGCGAGTTCGACCTCGGCGCGCTCGACGCGATCCGTCCCGGCCTGGTCGAGGTCGGCCGTTCCTGCGTCCACCCCGATCACCGCGACGGCGCCGTGATCGGCCTCATCTGGGCGGGCATCGCCCGCTACATGGTCGACCGCGGGCACGAGTGGCTGGCCGGCTGCTGCTCCCTGCCGCTCGCCGACGGCGGCACCCTCGCCGCCGCCACCTGGGACCGGGTGCGCGCCCGGCACCTCGCCCCCGAGGAGTACCGGGTGCGTCCGCTGCTGCCGTGGACCCCGCGCACCGCCGCCGAGCCGGCCTCCCGCGCCGAACTGCCCGCCCTGCTGCGGGGCTATCTGCGCCTGGGCGCCTGGGTGTGCGGAGAGCCCGCCCACGACCCCGACTTCGGGGTCGCCGACCTCTACGTACTGCTGTCGATGCGCCGGGTCGACCCGCGCTATCTGCGGCACTTCCTCTCCCTCGTCCCGGCCTGATGAGCGTCTGGCTGCCCAGCGCCCCCTGCACCCCCGGGGCGTGCGTGGAGGCGACCGCCCGCGTCACCGCCGTACCCCGCGCGGTGCTCAGGCTGACCGGGGTGGTGGCGCTGCTGCTCGCCGGGATCGCCCTGTCCCCGGTCGGCGGGAGGATCCCCGCGTCGGTCGTGCGGGTCTGGTGCCGGTGGATCGTGCGGGCGGCGGGCGTACGCGTCCGGATCACCGGCGACGCCGCCGCGACCAGCGGAGGTCTGCTGCTGGTCGCCAATCACATCTCCTGGCTGGACATCCCCCTGCTGGCCGCCGTCCGCCCGGCCCGCATGCTCGCCAAGTCCGAGATACGCCACTGGCCGGTCGCGGGCGCCCTGGCCGCGCGCGGCGGCGCCCTGTTCATCGACCGGGACCGGCTGCGCGCCCTGCCCGGCACGGTCGCCCGGATCGCCGACGCGCTGCGCGCCGGGCAGGCCGTCGCCGTCTTCCCCGAGGGCAGCACCTGGTGCGGCCGCGCCCAGGGCCGCTTCCGCCGCGCCGCCTTCCAGGCCGCGCTCGACGCGGGCGTCCCCGTCCAGCCGGTGCACCTGCGCTACTCCCGCCGCACCGGGGGAGCGTCCACCACCACACCCGCGTTCGTCGGCGAGGACTCCCTGCTCAGCAGCGTGTGGCGGGTAGTGTCCGCGCGCGGCCTGGTGGCCGAGGCCGAGGTCCGCGCCCCGATCCCGCCGGGCCGGCACCCCGACCGCCGCGCGCTCGCCCGGGCCGCGGAACCGGCCCCGCCCACCTGCCCGCACCGGCCCGTCCCGGCCTCGACCCCCCTGCCCGCCCCCCGACGCCCCACCCTCGTCCCCGCGGACGCCGCCTAGCGTCCCAGCGTCCTCGCCAGATACGGCGCCGTCGCGCTGCCCTCCGCGCGGGCCACCTGCCTCGGGGGCCCCGCCGCCACGATCCGGCCGCCCGCGTCGCCGCCGCCCGGACCCAGGTCGATCACCCAGTCGGCGCCCGCGACCACCGTCATGTCGTGCTCCACGACGACCACCGTGTGCCCGGCGTCCACCAGGCCGTGCAACTGGCGCATCAGCACCTCCACATCGGCCGGGTGCAGACCGGTCGTCGGCTCGTCCAGCAGGTACAGGGTGTGGCCGCGGCGGCCGCGCTGCAGCTCGCTCGCCAGCTTGATCCGCTGCGCCTCACCGCCGGACAGCTCCGTCGCCGGCTGGCCGAGGCGGAGGTAGCCGAGACCCACGTCGAGGAGCGTGCCGAGACTGCGCGCGACGGCCGGGGTGTCCGCGAAGAACGCCGCGGCCGCCTCCACCGTCAGGTCCAGCACCTCGGCGATCGTCCGCCCCCGGTAGGTCACCTGGAGCGTCTCGGGGTTGTAGCGGGCGCCCGCGCAGTCCGGGCACGGCGCGTAGGTGCTGGGCAGGAACAGCAGCTCCACGCTGACGAAGCCCTCGCCCTGACAGGTCTCGCACCGCCCACCGGGCACGTTGAAGGAGAACCGGCCCACCCCGTAACCCCGCGCACGCGCCTCGTCCGTCGCCGCGAACACCTTCCGTACGACGTCGAACAGGCCCGTGTACGTCGCCAGGTTGGAGCGCGGGGTGCGGCCGATCGGCCTCTGGTCCACCGAGACCAGGCGGCCCACGCCCGGCAGGTCCTCGGTGATCTCGCCGACCAGCGTCGACTTGCCGGAGCCCGACACGCCGGTCACGGCCGTGAACACACCCAGCGGGAAGGCGGCGGTCACGCCCCGCAGGTTGTGCCGGGTGACCGGCCCGACCTCGAGGTGCCCCCGCGGAGCGCGCACCTCGCGCACCGGGGCGGGCGAGTCGTCGAAGAGGAAGCGGGCCGTCGCCGACTCCTGCACGCCCGCCAGCCCGGCGACCGGCCCGCTGTGCAGGACCCGCCCGCCGTGCTCCCCGGCCCGCGGGCCGACGTCCACCAGCCAGTCGGCGCCGCGCATCACGTCCAGGTGGTGCTCGACCACGAACACCGAGTTCCCGGCCCGCTTCAGCCGCGCCAGCACCGTCAGCAGCGCCTCGGTGTCCGCCGGGTGCAGCCCCGCCGACGGCTCGTCCAGGACGTACACCACGCCGAACAGCCCGGAGCGCAACTGCGTCGCGAGCCGCAGTCGTTGCAGCTCGCCCGCCGACAGCGTCGGCGTGGCGCGGTCCAGGCTGAGATAGCCCAGGCCCAGCTCGAGGACCGGCGCGATACGTGACTTCAGGTCCTCGGTGAGGACACGGGCCGTCTCGCCGTCGGCGGTCAGCGTGCCCGCCAGCTCCGCCAGCGGCAGCGCCGCCAGTTCGGCGATCGTACGGCCCGCGAAGGTCACCGCCAGCGCCTCCGGCCGCAGCCGGCTGCCCCCGCAGACCGGGCAGGGCGCGCTGGTCAGGAAGCGTTCCGCCTTCGCCCGCAGCGTCTGGCTCCGGGAGTCCGCGAACGTCTTCAGCACATACCGCCGGGCACTCATGTACGTCCCCTGGTACGGCCGTTGGATGCGGTCGGCGTCGCGCACCGGATGCACGGTCACCACGGGCTGCTCGTCCGTGAGCAGGATCCACTCCCGCTGCTCGGCGGGCAGCTCCCGCCAGGGCCGGTCCACGTCGTAGCCGAGCGCGTCGAGGATGTCCCGCAGGTTCTTGCCCTGCCAGGCGCCCGGCCAGGCGGCGATCGCGCCGTCCCGGATCGACAGCGAGGGGTCCGGGACCAGCAACTCCTCGCTGGTGTCGTGCACACGGCCCAGGCCGTGGCAGGCGGGACAGGCGCCCGCCGCCGTGTTCGGCGAGAACGCGTCGGAGTCCAGCCGCTCGGCGCCCGGAGGGTAGCTGCCGGCCCGCGAGAACAGCATCCGCAGCGAGTTGGACAGGTTCGTCACCGTGCCCACCGAGGAACGCGAGGTCGGCGCCGAGCGGCGCTGCTCCAGCGACACCGCGGGCGGCAGCCCGGTGATCTCGCCGACCTTCGGCGCGCCCACCTGGTGGATCAGCCGCCGCGCGTAGGGCGCCACCGACTCGAAGTACCGGCGCTGTGCCTCGGCGTAGATCGTGCCGAACGCCAGCGACGACTTGCCCGACCCGGACACGCCGGTGAACACCGCCACGGCGTCGCGCGGGATGTCCACGTCCACGCCCTGGAGATTGTGCTCACGGGCACCGCGCACCCGGACGTACGGATCGTGGGGGCTGTGCATGACGGGCTCCGTACGGCTGCTGGGGGACAAACCCCGCGATTCTATGCGAACAGCGTGGCCAGCCGGCGGTAGGAGTCGAGCAGCGCCGCACGGTCGTACGTACTGGTGGTGACCAGCACCTCCTGCGCGTCCGTCTCCTTCAGCAGCGTCTCCAGCTCCGCGGCGACCTGCTCCTCGGTGCCCGCGATGTGCCCGGTGAGCCCCGCCTCGTAGAAGCCGCGTTCCTTGGCGGTCATCGCGCGGGCCTCGACCGCCTCGGCGGGCGGCAGCGGCGGAAAGGTGCCGTGCGTGCGGGAGTGCGCCATGGACCAGGCCTCGGGCAGGAGCAGCCGCCGGGCGGCTTCCTCGGTGCCGGCCACCGCGATCGTGCCGGAGACCACCACATACGGCTCGCCCGCCCACGGCGAGGGCCGGAACGCCTCCCGGTAGGCGTCGATGCCGCGCCGCATCTTCTCCCGGCCGCGCAGGTCGCCGATCACCAGGGGCAGGCCGAGCCGGGCGGCGATCCGCGCGCCCTCGCCCATGGCCAGCACGAACGGCGGCACGGCGAGCCCCTCCGCCGGCCGTGCGTGCACCCCGGTCGGCGAGGTGCCGCCGAACCAGCCGAGCAGTTCCCCGATCTGCGCCGCGAAGTCCTCGGCGTCGCCCTTGTCGCGGCCCAGCGCCCTGCGCACCCCGTCGGTGAAGCCGACCGACCTGCCGAGCCCCATGTCGATCCGCCCCGGAAAGAGGGATTCCAGTACGCCGAACTGTTCGGCGACCACGAGGGGTTGGTGGTTGGGCAGCATCACCCCGCCCGTGCCGACCCGGATCCGCGCGGTCGCGCCGGCCACCGCGGCGGCCAGCACCGTCGGCGCCGAACCGGCCACCCCGGGCACGCCGTGGTGCTCCGCCACCCAGAAGCGGTGGTATCCGAGCCGATCCGCCTCCCGCGCGAGGCGCACGGTGTCCCGCAGTGCCTGGCCCACGGGGTGCCCTTCGCGGGTGCGGGAGCGGTCGAGGACGGAGAAACGGGTCCGGTTGATCAGCGCGCTCACACCCTGTTCAACGCACGCGGGCGCGAGGGATTCCCGCCGTCACGGTGCGTCGGCGCGCGGAGACGGCCGCGCGAACGGTGGATTCTTCATAACTCCTCCCGCCGCCGGGCGTTGCACCTGTTGCGGGCGAAAGACCGCATCTCTCTCATCTGTGGAAGGCAGGGAACCTATGAAGCGGGTTACCCGGAACACCCTGATCGCGGTGGCCGCCGCGTCCGGCGCGATGGCCATGGTCCCGGCGGCGCACGCCGACTCGACGGCGGAGGGCAATCTGGCCGGTTCGCCCGGCGTCGCCTCGGGCAACGGGATCCAGCTCCCGGTGGCCGTTCCGGTCAACGTGTGCGGGAACAGCGTGAACGTGGTGGGTCTGCTCAACCCGGCGTTCGGCAACACCTGCGCGAACAAGGGCGGCACGGGCAAGGAGGGCTCCGGCAAGGGCGGCTCCGGCACCGACGCCTCCGGCACCAGCGGCTCCGGCAAGGGGGGCTCGTCGAACGCGGGGGGTGGCGCGTCGGCGGGTCAGACGAACGAGGGCTCGCCCGGCGTGATCTCCGGCAACGGGGTGCAGCTGCCGGTCGACCTCCCGGTCAACGTCAGCGGCAACACGGCGAACGTCGTCGGCATCGGCAACCCGGTGTTCGGCAACGAGTCGTCCAACACCTCCGGCGGGAAGCCGCAGCAGCCCGGCACGCCGCAGACGCCGGACCAGCCGATCGACCGGTCGGTGCCCCCGGTGCACGCGCAGCCGCCGGCCCCGCACCACCACACGGCGCCGGTGCGCCCGCCGGCCGAGGAGGTGGGCACCTCCAGCGCCCTCGCCGAGACCGGCACGGACGGCGCGCTCCCGGCCGCCCTGGCGAGCGGGGCGCTGCTGCTGGGCGGCGCCGCACTGTACCGGCGCCACCGGGTGGGCGCGCGACACTGACGGGCCTCACCCGCGTGCTCCCGGCCGCCGGATGACCTGCAGTTCCAGCGTCACCGGCGGCGCGGCCACGCCGGGGCCGCCCGCGGCCGCCCAGTCGATGATTTCCTGCGTGCAGTCGTCGTCCATCGCGAACCCCACCCACACGGGCCGCCCGCCGGCCCGGCGTCCCGCGGACGACGGCTGGACGACGATGACGTTCGCCTGGTCGCAGGGGCCGAGACAGTCGGTCGTGCGGACCTGGAAGCCGTGCTCCACGGCCGCGGCACGCAACCGTTCCACCTGCCGGTCGTGATCGGTGCCGGGGTGCTTGCGGGCGTTGCCGCAGCAGCAGCCCCGGCACACCACGAGGGTGCAGGGCCGCTGCCGGGCGGCGCCGACGAAGGACCTGCGGGGGGCGGGGACGCCGGAACGGGCGGGGGATCGCATGGGAGAAGCATGATCCATACGGCGGGGCCGGGGGGACACCCCCTAGGGTGGACCGCGTGACAGACACGCCCCGCACGTCCGCGCCCCGCGGCTCCCGGCGTCCGCTCGCCGTGTTCGATCTCGACAACACGCTCGCCGACACCGCGCACCGCCAGCGCTTCCTCGAGCGGCGGCCGAAGGACTGGGACGGGTTCTTCGCCGCCGCGCCCGAGGACCCGCCGCTCGCCGAGGGCGTCGCGCTGGCCGTGGAGTGCGCGAAGGAGTGCGAGGTCGTCTACCTCACCGGGCGGCCCGAGCGGTGCCGGGCCGACACGCTGGACTGGCTGGCCGAGCACGGACTGCCCGAGGGGCGCGTCCACATGCGCCGCGACGACGACCGGCGGCCCGCCCGGCGCACCAAGCTGGAGACCCTGCGCCGGCTCGCCCGCAGCCGCGAGATCCGGGTCCTCGTGGACGACGACGAGCTGGTGTGTGACGACGCCGAGCGCGAGGGGTTCACCGTCCTGCGGGCCCGCTGGGCCGCCCCGTCGACCGAGCTGAAGGTGGCGCAGGAGCGCGAGGGTCGTACCTGAGCCGCCCGGGCCGCGTCAGTCGGACTCCTCGAGACGGAAGCCCACCTTCAGACCCACCTGCCAGTGCGCGATCCGGCCTTCCTCGATCTGCCCGCGCACCTGGGTCACCTCGAACCAGTCCAGGTTGCGCAGGGTCTGCGAGGCGCGCGTGATGCCGTTGCGGATCGCTGCGTCGACACCTTCGGGGGAGGTGCCGACGATCTCCGTGACGCGGTAGGTGTGGTTCGACATGCGGTGCTCCTCTCGGGGCGGGGCGCGCGTGTGTCACGCGTCACTCCACCGTGCCCCAGAGTGCCGCTCGGCGCGAGGCGGTCGCGCCCGCCTTCCTCGGGGAAACCCTTGACCCCTCGCATTGGTCCATACCAAAATCCGGCACACCCGTTCGAGTCAGCCACTCGTCCCCCACGTCGGGTCCCCTTTCTCTGTCCGCAGCCTGAAGCCCTCCAGCCAGGACCCCGGGAGCCCCCTCGTGCCACGCCGTCTCCTCGCCCTCGCCTGCGCGTCCGCCTGCCTGCTCACCGCCTGTGGCGTCCTGCCGCACGGCGGCGCGGCCCGCCGCACGGTCACCGTCTGGCTGATGAAGGACAGCGCCTCACCGGAGTTCCTGCGCCGGTTCACCGACGACTTCGAGCACACCCATCCCGGCCTCGCGCTCGACATCCGCGTCCAGCAGTGGACCGGTATCGGCGCCAAGGTGCAGGCCGCGCTCAAGGCGGACGGCTCCGACGGCCCCGACGTCATCGAGGTCGGCAACACCCAGGTCCCGCAGTACATCGACAAGGGCGGACTGCTCGACCTGACCCTGGAGTCCATGCGCGACTGGGGCCTGGACGACTGGCTGCCCGGCCTCGCCGAGCCGGGGCAGCGCGACGGACAGCAGTTCGGCATCCCCTGGTACGCCGCCAACCGCGTCGTCATCTACCGCAAGGACCTCTTCGCCGAAGCCGGTGTCACCGCACCGCCGAAGACCCGCCAGGAGTGGCTGGAGATCACCCGGAAGCTGAACTCCGCCGGCCATCAGGGCATCTACCTCGCCGGACAGGACTGGTACACCCTCGCCGGGTTCGTCTGGGACGAGGGCGGGGAGCTCGCCGTGGAGGGCGACGGCGGCTGGCGCGGCACCCTCGACACCCCGGCCGCCCTGCGCGGCATGGACTTCTACCGGCGGCTGCACGCCCTCGGCGACGGGCCGGCCGGCGCCGACGAGGAACACCCGCCGCAGGCAGGGGTGTTCGCCTCCGGCTCGGTGGCGCAGATCGTGGCCGTACCCGGCCTCGCCCAGTCCGTCGTGCAGCAGAACCCCGGCCTCGAGGGCAAGCTCGGCTTCTTCCCGGTGCCGGGCAGGAGCGCCGGCCGTACCGGCGCCGTGTTCACCGGCGGTTCCGACCTCGTGGTGCCGCAGAACACCGACGAACGCAAGGGCGCCCTCGCCGTCGTCGAGGCCCTCACCGGAGCCCGGTGGGACAGCGACCTCGCGCGCACCATGAACTACGTGCCCAACAAGGCCAGGCTCGCCCCCGCCGTGGCCGGCGCGGAGGGGGTCGCGGCCATGGCGGCCGGAGCCGCGCACGGCCGGGCGACCCCCAGCACACCCGAGTGGGCGGTGGTCGAGGCCGACAACCCGATCAAGCGGTACATGACCGCCGTCCTGACCGGGGCCGACCCCGCCACCGAGGCCCGCCGCGCCTCACGCCGGATCACCGAGGCCCTGAAGGTGTCGCTGGGCTGAGCGCCGTCAGCGGGCCGTGGCCAGCGACAGCGCGAACCTCCCCTCCCGGTCCGTCCACCAGTGGGACAACTCCATACCGCTCGCGGCGAGTTCCTCCGCGACCCCTTCCTCGCGGAACTTCGCCGACACCTCCGTGCGCAGCTCCTCGCCCGCCGCGAAGTCGACGGCGAGGCCCAGCGCGGGCACCTTCACCGTCTGCGCGGTGCGGGAGCGCAGGCGCATCTCGATCCACTCGCGGTCCGCGTCCCACCGGGCGACGTGGTCGAAGGCGTCCGCGTCGAAGTCGGCGCCCAGCTCGCGGTTGATCACGGTGAGGACGTTCTTGTTGAACGCCGCCGTCACCCCGGCCGCGTCGTCGTAGGCGCGGACCAGGACCCGCTCGTCCTTCACCAGGTCCGTGCCGAGCAGCAGCGCGTCACCGGGGGAGAGCAGCCCCCGGACCGACGCGAGGAACGCGGACCGCTCGGCCGGCAGCAGATTGCCGATCGTGCCGCCGAGGAACGCCACCAGCCGCGGACCCGGTGTGTCCGGCAGCGCGAGCGCCCCGGTGAAGTCGGCGATCAGGGCGTGCACGTGCAGGTCCGGCCGCTCGGCGGCGAGCGCCTGCCCGGCCTGGGTGAGCGCGCTCTCGCTGACGTCGACCGGCACATAGGTGTGCAGCGAGGTCAGCGCGTCGATCAGGTACCGGGTCTTCTCCGAGGAACCGGAGCCCAGCTCGATCAGGGTACGGGCCCCGGTGGCGGCGGCGATGTCCCCGGACCGGTCGATCAGGATCTCGCGCTCGGCGCGCGTCGGGTAGTACTCCTCCAGCGCCGTGATCTGCTCGAACAGATCGCTTCCGTGGGCGTCGTAGAACCACTTCGGCGGCAGCGTCTTCGGGGTGGCCGCGAGGCCGGCGAGGACGTCCGCGCGCAGGGCGGCGTCCGTGGCGTCCTCCGGCAGGGTGCGGGTGATGCGGAACGGGCTCACGGTCGGGGCTCCTTGAGGGGTGCGTCCTGATCGAGGTCCTTCAGTTCGGTGAGCAGCACCTCGGTGCGGCTCGCCGTCAGCAGGGTGCGGTCGGGGACCTCGTGCCACAGCGGGTCGTCGTCGTAGGGCTCGGAGGCCACGACCGTGCGGCGGCCCGGCTCGGCCAGGTACCACAGGGTGTCGCCCCAGGCGGTCGCGGCGATGGTGTCGCCGTCGGTGAGCAGCAGGTTGAGCCGGGATCCCGGCGCGGCCCGGGCGGTCTCGGCGACCGTGTCGGCCAGCGCCTGGCCCATCTCGTCACCGGCCCGCAGCCGGGCCAGCACCAGCGCCCACACCAGCGCCGAGTCGGTGCGGGCCTCCAGCGCCAGCAGGTCCTCGGCGGGCAGGGTGCGCGAGAGGGCGGCCAGGGAGCGCGGCCAGCCGGCGATCGCGCCGTTGTGGCTGAACAGCCAGCGGCCCGAGGCGAACGGCGCGGCAGCGGCCTCCGCGTCGGCCCCCGCCAGCGTCGCGTCCCGTACGGCGGCCAGCAGCGCCCGGGTGCGCACCACTCGGGCCAGGTCGGCGAAGGACTGGTCGGCCCAGATCGGGCCGGCCCGGCGGTAGCGCGCCGGCACCGGGTCGCCCTCGGCGTACCAGCCGACCCCGAAGCCGTCGGCGTTGACCGTGCCGTACCGCTGCCGCCGGGGCGCCCAGGACTGCCGGTACAGGCCGTGCTCCGGCTCCACCAGGAGCCGCCCGAGCGGTTCCTCGTCGCCCACACACGCGAGGTGACGGCACATCAGACGCCCTCCACGGACCGGGCGGTGCGGAAGCCGGAGAAGATCTGCCGCCGGATCGGGTAGTCCCAGTTGCGGAAGGTGCCGCGGCACGCCACCGGGTCCACCGCGAACGAGCCGCCGCGCAGCACCTTGTACTCGGGCCCGAAGAACACCTCCGAGTACTCCTTGTACGGGAACGCCGTGAAACCCGGGTAGGGCAGGAAGTCGCTCGCCGTCCACTCCCACACGTCGCCGATCAACTGCCGTACGCCGAGCGGCGACTCGCCCTCCGGGTAGCTGCCGGCCGGGGCCGGGCGCAGATGGCGCTGGCCGAGGTTGGCGTGCTCGGGCTCCGGGTCGGCGTCGCCCCACGGGTAGCGCATCGAGCCGCCGGTCGCCGGGTCGAAGCGGGCCGCCTTCTCCCACTCCGCCTCCGTCGGCAGCCGCCGCCCGGCCCAGCGGGCGTAGGCGTCGGCCTCGTACCAGCACACGTGCAGGACCGGCTCGTCCGGCGGGACGACCTCCGTGACGCCGAAACGGCGGCGCAGCCACTGCCCGCCGTCGCGGCGCCAGTACAGCGGCGCGTGGATCGTGTGGCGGCGGATGTGGTCCCAGCCCTCGCGGGTCCACCAGCGGGGGTCGTCGTAGCCGCCGTCCTCGATGAACGCCTGGTAGGCGCGGTTGGTCACCGGAGTGGTGTCGATCGCGAACGGCGCGACCTCCCGGACGTGCGCGGGCTGTTCGTTGTCCAGCGCCCACGGCTCGCCGGAGGTACCCATGGTGAACGGGCCGCCGGGGACGACGACTTCGGCCGGGCCGGTGAACAGGGGCGCCGGATCGGGGTCCGGGGCGGTCAGGGCCTGCGGTCCCGTGCGCAGCTGATGGGTGATCAGCATCGTCTCGTCGTGCTGCTGTTCATGCTGCGCG
The DNA here is from genome assembly GCF_040637635.1 of Streptomyces sp. NPDC028635. Lineage (NCBI taxonomy): Bacteria > Bacillati > Actinomycetota > Actinomycetes > Kitasatosporales > Streptomycetaceae > Streptomyces > Streptomyces sp. NPDC028635. Next base: position 23,418 of record NZ_JBEZWX010000011.1, read on the forward strand.
ATCATCCCGAACGCGAAGCCCGCCTCGGTCAGCCGGGTGCCGTCCAGCCGGGCGGACTCCAGCACGTCCAGGGCCCGGGTGCGCACCTGGGCGGCGTACGCGCGGGCCTCGTCGGGCGGGAGCAGGGGCAGGGAGGGCCGTTCGGCGCGAGGGTGCTCGAAGGCGTCGTAGAGATGGTCGATCTCGGGGCGTATCGCCTCCTGTCCGCCGACCGTGCGCAGCAGCCACTGCTCCTCCTGGTTGCCGATGTGCGCGAGGTCCCACACCAGCGGGGACATCAGCGGCGAGTGCTGTGCGGTGAGGTCGGGGCCTTCGACGCAGGTGGTGAGCAGGGTGGTGCGCTCGCGGGCGGTGGTGAGCGAGGTGAGGGCGCGCTCGCGGAGCGTGTCGGCGTCGGGCGCGGTCTCGGTCATCGCAGGTCGTCCTTCCCGTGGGCGCGCGCGTCCGCGCCGCGCAGTTCATCCAGCAGGTCGTCGGCGGGGCAGCGGCCCCTGAGCACATAGCGGTCCCGGTACGCCGCGACGGCGTCCGTGACCTCGGTGGTGGCACCGAGGCGGGGCAGTGCCGCGAGCGCCGCCGTGAAGCAGTCGGCGGCCGCCTCCGCGAGTTCCGGGTCGGTGAGGCCGTCGCGGGCCGCGTCGGCCCACAGCGGGTTGTGCGGTGCGGGCAGCGCGAGCGTCCGCTCCGTCAGCGGCTTCACCGTGCGATACGCGGTCTCGGCGGCCTCCGGGTCGTCGAACAGGGCGGCCGTCACCGCGAGCGGCACGATCCAGCCGTCCTCGCCGGGCTGGGCGTCGATCATCCGCAGTTCCAGATGACCGCGGGGGCGCACCGGTGGGAACAGCGTCGTGAGGTGGTAGTCGAGGTCGGCACGGGTCGGCGGCCGGGGGGCCCCGGAACGCGTCCACTCGCGGAAGGTGAGCCCGTCGGGCACCTCCCACGGGCCGTCCTCGCGCCGGACGCACATCACGGGCGCGTCCAGCACGTGCCGGGCCCACGCCGCGCGCGGCTCGCCGTCCGGGACGGGGGCGCCCGCGCGGCCCGGACCGATCTCCATCCAGCGCAGCTGCCGGGTGGAGCGCCAGCCGGTGGGGCGGTGCCCGGCCATCGGGGAGTGCGCGAAGGCCGCCACCAGAACGGCGCCGAGCGTATGGGCCAGCCACCAGCGGCGCCCGTGGCCCAGCGGGCCGGGCTCCTCGTGTCCGGCGTCCACGCACACCTGCACGGAGGCGGAGGCCCGCATCATCGCGCGGCCGGCCGGTCCGGCGCGGTCGAGGGCGGTCTCCATGGCGTCGTAGCGCGGTTCGCGCAGATACCGGCGCGGCAGGTGCCAGGGGTCGTGGCCGATGCCGGCCAGGACCAGGCCGTCGCGGCGCAGTACGGCGCGGACGGCGGCGAGGTCGGCGGAGACGGTGCCGACGCACTCCATCAGGGAGGCGGCGGGCGGCGAGCTCAGTTCCAGCTGGCCGCCGGGTTCGACGGTGAGGGCCGAGCCCAGGGGCACGTTCCGCAATGCGGCGTAGGCCGCGTCGAGCCGGTCGGGTGACACGGGGAGCAGCGGGTCGCGCTCCTCGTGGACGAGCCATTCCACTTCCACCCCGAGCCGACGGGGCGGTCCGGTCTTGAAGCAGATGCCCCTGACCAGGGCCTCCACCTCGGCCTCGGTGACACGTATACGGGGCTCGTCGTGCTCCGTACAGTCACCCGCCGCAGTAGGCGACGAATCGGACATGTCGGGATCCTCCTGAGAGTCCACCATGCCGCCGGCCCGGCTCCGGGTGGTCCGGGCGCGGCACGCTCGTCCCACCCAAGACGCTCCTGCCGAATCGCACAAGAGTGCCAGGCGACACGTTCCGGGCTTCGTAAGGTTCCTTTCCCGCAGGTTTTCCGCCGCGTTCCACGCCCGGGAAAACGCGTTGCGGCGCATGACCAGCATCGCTCAGGATGCGTGCATGAGCACGACGGGGGAGCGCGCGCTCCCGGCGTCCACGGGGGTGGCGCCGTGAGCGCGCGCCTGCGCGGCATCGCGCGGGAGACGGAGACGATCGTCGAGGCGGGCCGCTACGCCCGGCCGGACGGGCGCACGGTGCCCCTCGCGGGGGCGATCGAGGCGGCGCGGCAGGGCACGCGGATGCACGGCCCGGAGCCGGTGCCCGTGCCCCCGGCGCCGCCGGCCGGCACGCGGATCGAGGTCACCGGCGAGAGCAGCCTTCTGGCCGCCCGCCGCCTCGCCCGCCACCCGGTGGCCGTCCTGAACTTCGCCTCCGCGCGCAATCCGGGCGGCGGCTACCTGAACGGGGCGCAGGCCCAGGAGGAGGCCCTGTGCCGCGCCTCCGCGCTGCACACCTGCCTGCTGCGGGCGCCGGAGTTCTACGACCACCACCGCACCCACCGCGACCCGTTCTACACGGACCGGGTCATCCACTCCCCGGGAGTGCCGGTCTTCCGCGACGACCGGGGCCGTCTGCTGGACGAGCCCTTCCAGGCCGGCTTCCTGACCGCCGCCGCGCCGAACGCCGGCGTCGTCCTGCGCACGGCGCCCCAGCGCGCGGCCGAGCTGCCGCGCGCCCTGGCGGTACGGGCGGAGCGGGTCCTGGAGACAGCGGCCGCGCACGGGTACCGGCGACTGGTGCTGGGCGCCTGGGGCTGCGGCGTCTTCCGCAACGATCCGGCCCAGGTGGCCGCGGCGTTTCACGCGCTGCTCACCCCCGGAGGGCGGTTCGCCCACCGGTTCGACCACGTGGTCTTCGGCGTCCTGGACCGCAGGGGCGACACCCGGGCCGCTTTCGAACGCTGCTTCGAGGGTGCGGCCGCTCAGGTCCAGCCGTAGCGCTCCGCCAGCCGCCTGCGGACCAGGTCGAAGCGCATCCTGTCCAGGGCGCAGGCCTCGCGGCGCATGCCCTGCTCGTGCAGGCGCAGCACGCGGTCCACGTCCACCCAGGAGTCGCGCCCGGAGCGGTCCCACGGGCCGCTGCCGATCGGCACCCACTCCCGGTCGCCGTCGTGCCGCTTGCTGGACAACTGCACGGCCAGGAAGGTGCCGGCCGCCTCGCGGGCCACGACCAGCACCGGCCGGTCCTTGCCCCGGCCGTCGTTCTCCTCGAACGGCACCCAGGTCCAGACGATCTCGCCGGGGTCGGGATCGCCGTCATGGGCGGGGGAGTACTCGGTGCGCACCCGGCCGACCTCGCGCGGATCGGCCTCGGTGGTGGCCGTCGGGCCCTGACGGCCGGGGACGTTCTCTTCTTCGGTGAAAGCGGTCACGGGGGCACCCTAGAGGTTCCCCCGTGACCGCGCGATCAGTGCCTCACGCGTCCTGGACCGGCACCCTCTGCGGCGGCTGGGGAGCGGACCCGTTCAGCGACGGACCGCCCGGGTTCTGGCCGTTAGCGTTCATCGACGCGAGCAGCTGGCGGGCCAGTCCGAGACCCGTGCCGCCCATGGTGAGCGCCTTGGCGAACACGTCCGCCATGCCGTCGGCGCCGTTCAGCAGCACCATGTTGTCGACATTGCCGAAGGCCGACGCCCCGGCCTGGACGATCTCCGGCCACTTCTCGGCGAGTTGCTGGGCGACGACCGCCTCCTGGTTCTCGGCGAGCGCGGCGGCCCGCGCCTTGATCGCCTCGGCCTCGGCGAGACCCTGCGCCTTGACCGCCTCCGCCTGCGCGAGCCCCTTGGCCTGGGCGGCTGCCGCCTCGGCCTCACCGGTGGCCCGGGTGGCGGCGGCGCCGGCCTCACCGCGCGTCCTGGTCGCCTCGGCCTCCGCGCCCGCGGCCGTCTTGACCCGGGTCGCCTCGGCCGCCGCGGCCAGTTCCGTCTCCTTCGCCTTGGCCTGGGCCGCCGAGATCCGTGCGTCCCGCTCGGCCTCGGCCAGCGTCCGCGTCTCGTAGGCGCGGGCGTCGGCCGGCTTGCGCACGTCCGCCTGGAGCTGCTGCTCGCGCCGGTGCGCCTCCAGCTCCGCGACCCGGGTCTCCTGCACGACGACCTCCTGCCGGGCCCCGGCCTCGGCGAGCGGCCCGGCCTGGCGGGCCTTGGCGGCCGCCTTGTCCCGCTCGGCCTGGTAGCCGGCCTGGAGGATCTCGCTGTCCCGGGTCGCCTCCGCCATCCGCGCGAACGACTGCTGCTCGGCCTCGGTCGCCAGCCGGTTGGCCTCGGCCTGCGCGATCCGCGCGTCCCGCTGCACGGCCGCCGCGTGCGGCATCGCCAGGTTCTGGATGTACCCGGTCGGGTCCTCGATCTCGTGGATCTGCAACGAGTCCACGATCAGGCCCAGTTTCTCCATCTCCGTGCCGCACGCGGCACGCGTCTGACCCGTCAGCTTCTCCCGGTCGCGGATCATGTCCTCGACCGTCAACCCGCCCACGATGGACCGCAGATGACCGGCGAAGACGTTGTGCACCCGCTCCGACATCAGCCTCTGCTGGTCCAGGAAACGGCGGGCCGCGTTCGCGATCGACACGAAGTCGTCGCCCACCTTGAAGATGACCACGCCGCGCACCTTCAGCGGGATGCCCTGATGGGTGACGCAGTCCACCTGCAACTCGGTCTCGTTCAGGTCCAGCGAGAGCTTGCGCACCGCCTGCACCCCGGGCAGCACCAGCGTGCCGCGCCCGGTGACGATGCGGAAGCCCATGCCCTCCTCCAGGCCCTCCGTACGGTGCTTGGAGCCGGAGATGATGAGCGCCTCGTTCGGTTCGGCGACACGCCACATGAGCTTGAACAGACCGATCAGAAGCAGGACGGCAACGACGACCGCCCCCGCAACGACGCCGACGACCATCGGCATTCGCCCCCTTTGCATGGTGCCCTTTCGGCACCGAACGAAGGGAGTGTGCGCCCGGCGGCCCCGCGCCGGAAGACGTCCGTGAATCCTTGTTGCAATCTTGACGCAGACGCCTCTCACCTGCGCCGCGGCGGGCTCAACTGTCGTAGGCGGCCGTGACGTAGACGGTCCGCGGCGGCAGGTACTCGACCACCATCACGACCGTGCCGCGCTCGATCCGGGCGGTGCCCGCGGCCGGGTAGGCGAGGAAGTGCTCGGCGCCGCCCCGCACCCGGACGATCACCTCGCCGACCAGCCCGGGCCCGACCGTTCCGGTGACCCGCCCCATGAGCCCGACCATCGACGCATCGTCCATGGTCACAGCGTACGGGCCGGGCCGGGGCGGGGCCTATGCCCCGGGCGGCCACCGTTCGTGCCAGCGCGCCTCGGCCTCCAACCGGGCCGCCAGCGACACGAGCAGCGGTTCGCTGTGGGCGGGGCCGAGCAACTGGGCGCCCACCGGCAGCCCGTCGGCGGTGAACCCGGCGGGCACGTTGACACCGGGCCAGCCGAGCACGTTCCACGGCCAGGCGTAGGGGCAGGCCGCGATCATCGCCCGGTCGGTGGCGAACCCGCTCAGCGCGTGCAGGGCGCCGATGCGGGGCGGGGGAGCGGCCGTGGTCGGCGCGAGGATCACGTCGTACGACGTGAAGAACGCGCCGATACGACGGTGCAGCACCGCCTCGGCCCGCCGCGCCGTCCGCAGTGGCGCCCCGCCGAGCAGCCGGCCGAGCCGGGCGGCGCCGCGGGTGCGGGCGTCGAGCAGCTCGGGGAACGGCGCCTCGGCGACACGTTCGGCGATCCCGGCGGTGGCGCGCGGCACGAAGGTCAGCCCGATCGGTCCGTACGGCGGGTCGGCCTCCTCCACCACATGCCCCAACCCGGCCAGCGTCTCGGCGAGTTCGACGACCCGGGCGCGCACCTCCGGTCGCAGCCGGGCCGGCACCGCGGTGAACGGCGGCTTCAGCGACAGCGCGATCCGCAGCCGCCCCGGGTCGCGGCCGACCGCGTCGGACACGGTCAGCGCGCGCGGCCGGTGCGGGTCGCGCGCGTGGTTGCCGCTCGCCGCGTCCAGCAGCAGCGCGGCGTCGGCGACCGTGCGGGCGAGGGTGCCGTTGACCGTGATGCCGTGGAAGGACTCGCCGCGCGGCCAGGTCGAGATCCGGCCGCGCTGCGGCTTGATGCCGACGAGATGGGTCCAGGCGGCCGGGATGCGCACCGAGCCGGCGCCGTCCGAGCCGAGCGCCGCGGGCACCAGTCCGGCGGCGACGGCGGCGGCCGACCCGCCGGACGAACCGCCCGGCGTGTGCCCGGGGTTCCACGGGTTGCGGGTCGCGCCGAACGCGGGCCCCTCGGTGTGGGGCCACTGCCCGAACTCACAGGTGTTGGTCTTGCCGACGATCACCGCCCCGGCCGCGCGCAGCCGCCGTACCGCTTCTCCGTCCTCGGTCACGGGCGGGAAGTCGCCGCAGCAGCCGAACGCGGTCGGCTCGCCCGCGACGTCCATGTCGTCCTTGACGGCGACCGGCACCCCGAGCAGCGGCCTGCGCCCGCCCGCGGCCAGTTCCCGGTCCGCCGCCCCGGCCTCGGCGAGCGCGGCCTCGGCCCGGACGATCCGGAACGCGTTCACCGTCGCCTGTGACGCCTCGATCCGCCGCAGCGTGCGCTCGGCCAGCTCCCGCGCGCTCACCTCGCCCGCGGCCAGCGCACGGGCGGTCTCGGCCAGTCCTGCGGGGCGGTCGAGCGTCATACGGCGCACCTCCGGAACTCCGTCGTCTACCGAACGGTAACCTGCGGGGCGCGGGCGGGGAACGCCGCGTCGTCCGGCCGGGGTCGAGCGGGCCGGTCGGGAGCCTTCCCTACGATGGCGGTGGTCGTGCTGGAGGGGGCGGCGGGGTCGCGCCCCGCGTCAGGGGGCAGGTGTGTACCGGGGCGAGGGACGTCCGTACGGGGAAGGCGCGGGTGGCGGTGGAGCGATGCCGCCCGCCGTGCGGGAGAGCCGGCGCGGGCGGCCTCGGGGGCTGTCCCGGCGCGCGGTGGTGTTCGTCGGGCGGACGCTGTGGAACGAGTTCCGCGGCATCGTGGCCGACCCGGTCGTCCGGCTCGTGCGCCGCGGGCCGGGCGCGCTGCTGCTGGGATGCGTGGCCTGCGTGGGGGTGATCTTCTTCCACGCGATCGCGCAGTACCGGGTGGGCGCGACCGTGGTGCGCGTCCTCGGCGGCGTCCGCGGCGACCTGCCGCTGTGGCTGGCCCTGCTGCGCACCCCGGTGTCGCTGTACGTGCCGGCGCTCGACCTGCCGGTGTGGGCGGGCCTCACGTCGCTGTTCCTGGCGTTCGCGCTGGCCGAGGTGGCGCTCGGCCGGATCCGTACCCTGGCCGTCGCCTACGCGACCACGCTGGCCGGCACGCTCGCGGCCCGGGTGATGATCGCGATCGGGCCCGGCTGGTGGGGGCTCGGCCTGTCCCCGGAGACGGGCCAGGTGCTCGACACCGGCCCCTCGGCGGCGGTCGTGGGGCTGTTCACGTACATGGCGGTGACCCGCCGCGCGCCCGTGCTGTTCACGCTGACCGGCGGGTCGATGGTGTGGGAGTCGATCGCCGTGCCCAACCTGGCCGGGCGTGAACACCTGGTCGCGGTGGGCGCGGCGATCGTGCTCGGCGTGCTGCACGGTCGCCTGCGGCGGCCGTCTATTCGGGACCTCCTGCGTCGGGCGCGGGAACGCGGCCGGGCTCCTGCTCCTCCACGCCGCGCCGCAGGATCGGAGTGATCATGAAGTGGTAGATCGCGGCACCCACCACACCGCCGACGAGCGGCCCGACGATGGGCACCCAGAAGTAGAGATCGCCGTACTGGTCTCTGAACGCCGTGCCGTACCCCGTGATGAAGCTGGCCAGCCGGGGGCCGAAGTCACGGGCCGGGTTGATGGCGTACCCCGCGTCCGTGCCCCAGGCCATACCGATCGCCACGACGACGAGGCCGATGATGAAGGGTGCGAGGTTGGCGCCGGGCGGGGTGTTGAGCAGGTCGGTGATCGCGAAGATCAGCAGCACCAGGATGGCTGTGCCGATCACCTGGTCACGCAGCGCGCCCCATTGGCTGACCGGGAAGACACCGTTGCCCGGCAGGGTCGAGAACACGCCTTGCGACTTGATCGTGTGACCGGGGTCGAACTTCGCCAGGACCTCCGTGTAGTTCCAGCGCACGATCAGCGCGGCGACGAACGCGCCCGCCGTCTGCGCCAGGGCGTACGGCAGGACCTTGCTCCAGGAGAACCCCTTGAAGCAGGCCAGAGCCACGGTCACGGCCGGATTGAGATGCGCACCGCTGATCCGGGCGGCGACGTACACACCGAGGGTGACGCCGAGCCCCCAGGCCCAGGCGATGCTGTCGTGATTTCCGAGTCCGGCGGCCACGACCTGGGCGACCACGCCGACTCCGAAAAGGATGAGGACCATGGTGCCGAGGAATTCCGAGACCAGCTCGCCGGCCATTCCTCTGGCGGTCGTCCTGTCTGCCATGGAGCACCGCCTCCACCTTCTGAGGGGGGATGGGTGTGATGACGATGGGGCGTTTTGCATGCGAGCGTGATGTTTTGATGCTGGACGTCCCGAGCCGGAACGTCAACCGGAGCAACACGTTCCGTCTGTGTGGGTGGTCCTGGCCTGCGGTGTACGGCCGTACGCTGGCGCCGTGTGGAACAGCTCCGACGGTCTGGATGCCGGGGCCGTGGCGGCCCGGTTCACCGGCGGGCGCGTGACGGGGCAGCGGCGGCTGTCCGGGGTGCTCGCCGAGGTCGCGCTGGACGACGGGCGCGTGGTGATGGTCAAACGCGGCGACCAGGACGGCGCGGTGCGCGCCGAGGCGGCCGGCCTGCGCTGGCTGGCGGACGCCCGTGCCGTACGGGTGCCCGTGGTGTACGGGCAGGACGAGCGTCGGCTGGTCACCGACCGCGTCCCCGACGGGCCGCCCACCGCGGAGGCGGCGGTCCGCTTCGGGCGCGAGCTGGCCGCCCTGCACGCCGCCGGCGCCCCCGCCTTCGGAGCCGCGCCGCCCGGCGGGCCCCAAGACGCCTGGATCGGTCTCGCCCCCATGCGCAACGTCCCCGGCCCGGACTGGCCGCGCTGGTACGCCGAGCACCGCGTGCTGCCCTATCTGCGCCGCGCCGTCGACCTGGGGACCGTCCGCGCCACGGAGGCGCCGGTGGTCGAACGGGTCTGCGAACGACTGCCCGAGCTGGCCGGCCCCGCCGAGCCGCCCGCCCGGTTGCACGGCGACCTGTGGAACGGCAACGTGGTGTGGGGAGCCGACGGGCACGCCTGGGTCATCGACCCGGCCGCGCACGGCGGACACCGCGAGAGCGATCTCGCGATGCTGCACCTCTTCGGCTGCCCCCACCTCGAGCGGGTGCTGGAGGGCTACCAGGACGCGGCACCGCTCGCCGCGGGCTGGCGCGAGCGTATCGCCCTCCACCAGCTCTTCCCGCTTCTGGTGCACGCCGTCCTGTTCGGCCGCGGGTACGCCGAGCAGGCACTGACGGCTGCCCGGACGACTGCGTCGGGCTGAGCGGGGAACGCGCGGGTTCGGCTGCGCGCCCGCGACCCGCCCGGCGCGCGGGGGGTGTTCGTCCGCGCGGCGGAGGCGCGCGGCGAACCGGCGCGGCGAACCCGCGTCGCGAGCCGGCGCCGCCGAGGCGCGAGGCGCGAGCCGCGAGGTGGATGCGCCAGGTCGTCCACACGAGCCGGCAGCGGTCGACGCAACGGCTCCGCCCCCGGACACCCCGGGTACTCCGGCTCTGCGCGCCGGGGCGTTCGTCCGCGCCGCGAACCCGCGTCGCGGAGGCGCGCTGCGGGAGGCGGGGGCGCCAGTCGTCCACACGCACCGGCAGCGGCCGACACAATGGCTCGGCCCTTCCTTGGATGCCCCGGTGCGCCGGGCGCCGGGTACCGCCCTTCCGCTGCCGCCGTGTCGCCGCCCAGCGGTGCGTCTCCGTCCGGCTCCGCGTCAGCGGCACGCGCGCACGTTTCTCCCCGCCTCGGCGGCAGCCCCGCGCGGCGCGCAAAGAGGCCCCCGCCGTCCCCGGCGGAAGGGCCGGGGTGGCGGGGGCGCGGGGGCCGGCTAGGTCCGGTCGCCCTTCGGCTTGCCGCGCTGGTCCGGGGTGCCGTGCGGCGGGGGGCTGAAGGGCTGGGGGGACGTCGCCGGGGTCACGGGGGAACCGGTGCGGCCCTGACCCTGCTCGGGGCGCAGGGCGCCCGGGTCGCCGCCGGACGGCTCGGCACCGGCCCGCAACTGGTCCAGGCGTGACGTCAGGACCTCGGTGATCGGCAGGCGGTCGGCGTGGGTGCGCTCGTAGGCGAGGAGTTCCTCGACCTCCTCGGCGGTCAGCGACCGCACACGGCTCTCCAGACCGCCGGTCGGGAGGTGGTCGTAGTCGGGCAGGGGCAGGGCGCTGCGGCCGGGGTCGGCCATGTGGACCTCACTTCCCTTCGCACGGGGGCTCCGGGCCGGGCGGGTGCCTCCCGGTGGCCGTACGCCCCGCCGGTGCGGGGCGTACGAGCGCGGGGGCCGGGGGCCGGGGGCTGGGGGCCGGGGCTCAGTGGGCGCCCAGACCGCCTCCGCCGAACGAGCCGCTGGAGCCCTTGCCCCACTTCGGCCGTTCCTGCGACTCGCTCGGCCGGGTGCCGAGGTTGCCGAACTCGTGCGGGAGCCGGCGCCGGCCGTCGTGGGGCACCTCCTCGGGTTCCCGGTTCTGCTGGATGCCGCGGACCGCGCCGCCCGGGGGCAGATGTGGCTGCTCCTCCGGACGCGGCGGGGCCGGCTCGCGGCTCTTGAAGACGTCACCGAACCAGAAGGCGCCGATCAAGCCGCCCACGAGGAAGACCCCGATGATGACGGGACCCAGGACGAGAGCGCCGCTCACGGCGGCCATCTGCATCATTGCGCTGCTCATATCACACGAATACCCCCCAAACGGCCGCGCTACCAGGTCACCGCGAACGGGATTGCCGGGTCCGGGAGCGGTTGGCCTTGCGGACCGCGTCGAGCAGCTCGGACTTCGACATCCGCGAACGCCCCTCGACGTCCAGGCGCCGCGCGAGGTCGTAGAGGTGCTCCTTCGTGGCCTGCTCGTCGACACCCTCGCCGCTGCGCCCGCCCTGCTGCCGGGGGCGTGCCGAGCGCGGGTCGGAGGGGCCCTTGCGGCCGCCCTCCTTGCGCTCCCAGTGGTCGCCGACCTTCTCGTGCGTGTGCTTGAGCGCCCCGTAGGCGACCCGGTGGGCCCGCTCGCCCTCGCCGTACGTCCCGACGGCGGAGTCGTGCGCCTTGATCCAGGTCTCCTGCGCGTCCTTCGAGGAGCGCTCGAGGGTCGACGGCAGCTCCTGTCGTCCGGGCACGTCGCTCGCCTCCTCCACCGCGGCTTCCGGGACTGTGCGGGTTCCCCGGACGGCGCCGGGATAACGGGCGCCGGGCGGGCTTCGGCCGGGTTTGGTGCGGTGGGCACCGGCTACCCGCACGGCGTGACTTCGACGACGACCCAGCAGGAGCTCATACGGTTCCTCGAGGACCGCTTCGCATGTGCCCAGGCGTGCACCGAGTGCGCCAGGGCCTGTGCGCTGCGGGCCAGCCTGGTGGACCCGGGAGGGACCGAAGAGCAGGAACTGGCGCGACGCAAGGGCATCATGTGCGCCGAGGTGTGCGATGCCACCTGCCGCGTGCTGTCCGAGCAGAACAGTGTGGACGAGGCCGGTATCCGCGTGCAGGTGGAGTGGTGCCGGACCGTCTGTCTGGAAGCGGCCCATGTCTTCGACGGCCACCCGGGCGCCGAGGACACGGCACGGCACTGCCGGGACTGCGCCCGTGCGTGCTCGGACTTCCTCCGCACACTCGCCTGACGAAACGCGGGGCGCCTCCGGCACCCTCGCAGAGGGAGGTGGCCCGTACATCCCTGTTGCCGAGATTCCTTACGAGACGTGATCCTTACCGGGACGCGTTCACCGGACGAGAAGCCCGCTCCGTAAAGCCCTGCACGAGCGTGCGTTCCCGGCCGGACCGCCGAGGGGGGATCACATGAGCGACGCCGACCCGGGTCTGTTCGGCCCCGACTCCGTGACGTGGCAGATGCACGGCGACCCGATGATGTGGGTCGCCGGCATCCGCGCGCTCTACCTCCAGGCCCTGCACCCGCGCGCGGTGCGCGGCGTCATGCAGAACAGCGATTTCCGGCGCGACGCCTGGGGACGGCTGCGGCGCACGGCGAACTTCGTCGGTACGACGACGTACGGGACCCGTGAGGCCGCCGAACGGGCCGGTGACCGCGTCCGGGGCATCCACCGCCGGCTCACGGCGACCGACCCGGCCACGGGGGAGCGGTACCGGATCGACGACCCCGAACTGCTGCTGTGGGTGCACTGCGCGGAGATCGACTCCTATCTGCACGTCCTGTGGCGTTCCGGTTTCCCGCTCACCGGCGCCGCCGCCGACCGCTACCTCGCCGAACACCGCGTCAGTGCCCGCCTGGTCGGGCTCGACCCCGAGGCCGTACCCGCCGACCGGGCGCGGCTCGCCGCCTACTTCGAGCAGGTCCGGCCGCAGCTCGCCGCCACGCCCGAGGCACGCGCCGTGGACGACTTCCTCCGCCGGCCGCCGACGCACCCCCTGCTCGTCCCGGCGCGTGAGGTGCTGTGGCGGCGCGTGGCGCAACTGGCCTACGCCTCCCTGCCGCCGTACGCCCACGCGCTGTACGGCAGACAGGCCCCGCCGCCCGCCGCCGTGACCCGGCGACTGCGCGCGACCGGCGCCCTGCTGCGCAGCGTTCCCGCAGGTGTGCGCTGGCAGCTGCCGCCCAAACACATCCTGCGCGCGGTCGCCCGGCTCGGCCCGGACAGCCGCCCGGCGGCGAACAGACCAGCGCGATGACCCGCCATGCTGACAAGCCAGGCGGCGGTCCCGCGACGAGCCGCTGGGCCGGCTCGGCCCCGGTGATCGGGACACCGTTCCCGCCCGCCCGGACGAGGCCCACTGCCTGCGGCGACTCGGCCGGCACGCCGAGGCGGCAGCGGTGCGGGACGCCGTCGACGGCGTGCGGCAGAGGCGGTGACGTGCGGCAGACGAGGTGAATGGGCCGCGGGCCTGCGGATACCCGGACGCAACGGTGAAAGCACAGTGTCCGCACGACCTGCCGAGGAGGCTTTGATGGCGGACCCCAGCCCCATCGACCTGCAGAAGGCGGTCTTCGGCTCCTAGCCCTCCGTGTCCCCGGCGCGTCCCCGGCCGCGTAGGCTCGGCGGATGGACATGACCACCGTCGTGCTTCGGACAGAAGCGGCCGAGGGCGCGCCGGCCCTGTCGCTGCGGCCCTGGACGCCGCATGACATACCGCAGCTGGTCGAGGCCCACCGCGACGCGGAGCTGCGGCGCTGGATCACCACGCTCGTGCACGACGAGGAGAGCGCGGCCCGCTGGGTGCGGGAGCAGCGCGGCGGCTGGGACAGTGGCGAGCGCCTCGCCTTCGCCGTCGTGGAGCCGGCCGCGGCCGGCGAGACTCTCGTAGGCCACGTCGTCCTGAAGCGGACCGCTGCGGGTGCCGAGGTCGGCTACTGGACCGTCGCCCGTGCCCGGGGCCGCTCCGTCGCGCCGCGCGCCCTGCGTGCCCTCACCGACTGGGCTTTTACCGCCCTGGGCCTGACCCGCCTGGACCTGCTGCACCGGGCGGGCAACGCCGCCTCCTGCCGGGTGGCGCACAAGGCCGGGTACGCGCTGGAGGGCGTGCTGCCCGCGGCCCCGCCCGCTTTCCCGGAAACGGGCCACCTCCACGCCCGCCTGGCCGGCCGACCCTAGTCCGCCGACGCCGACCAGCCCTTCGCCTCGATCCGGGACGCGTCCGCGGGCCGGCGGTCGTCGAAGGCCGGGCCGGTGGGTGTCTCCACGCGCAGGGCGTCGACGTACGCTCCCCGGCCGACGTAGAGCCGGTCGGTGCTGTAGCGCCAGCGCAGGGTGAGGGACCGGGCGGGCGGCAGAGTGGCCGAGAGCCGGTGCCAGGTGCGGCCCGACCAGCCGGTGACCGTGCCGTCCGGATGGTCCTGCGGCCGGCCGTCGGCGCCGCCGGCCGTGGTGAACGGCACCGGCTGCCAGGTGGCGCCGCCGTCCGGGGACGCCTCCAGCGCCAGCACGTCCGCCTGCGGTTCGGTGTCCCACCACAGCGCGCAGGTCAGTCGCGAGCCGTCCGCCGAGGTGTCCAGCGGCGGCAGCGTGAGCGTGGCGGAGGCGGCGCTCGCCATCCCGGAGAACCAGGCGGTGCGGCCCCGACGCGGACGGACCGGCACCGCGCGCGCCAGGTTGTTCCCCGCGGCGACCCGCGGAGCCGAACCGGAACGCCAACTGCGCACGGGATGGACGGAGTTGCCGAGCACGACGAGGAAGGAGTCGGTCGTCGGGTCCAGGACGAGCGACGTGCCGGTGAAGCCGGTGTGGCCGGCCGTGCGCGGAGTGGCCATCGCGCCCATGTACCAGTGCTGGTAGAGCTCGAAGCCGAGGCCGTGCTCGTCCCCGGGGAAAGCGGTGTTGAAGTCGGTGAACATCAGCTCCACGGACCGCGGGCGCAGGATGCGGGCGCGGCCGTAGCAGCCGCCGTTGAGCAGGGTGCGGGCGAGTACGGCCAGGTCCCAGGCGCAGGAGAACACGCCCGCGTGGCCGGCGACCCCGCCCAGGCTGTAGGCGTTCTCGTCGTGCACCTCCCCCCACACCAGCCCCCGGTCGAGACCCGACCACGGTCTGCGGGCGTCCTCGGTGGCGGCGATCCGCGGTCTCCAGGAGGCGGGCGGGTTGTAGCGGGTGCGGGTCAGGCCGAGCGGACCGGTGATCTCCTCGTGCAGCAGCGTGTCCAGCGGACGCCCGGTGATCCGTTCCAGGACGAGCTGCAGGGAGATCAGGTTCAGGTCCGAGTAGAGGTAGGCGGTGCCCGGGGCGTTCAGCGGCGCCTCGTCGTAGATCAGCCGCAGCTGCTCCGCCCGCGTCGGCGCCTCGTACAGCGGTATCCAGGCGCGGAAGCCGGAGGTGTGCGTCAGGAGCTGGCGGATCGTCACGTCCTGCTTGCCCGCGGCGCCGAACTCCGGCACGTACGAGGCGACCGGTGCCTCCAGCCGCAGCGCGCCGCGCTCGATCTGCTGCACCGCCAGCAGCGAGGTGAAGAGCTTGGACACCGACGCCAGGTCGAAGACCGTGTCGCGGGCCATGGGGATCTGCTGCTCGGGCGGGAACTCGACGCCGGTGTCGGTCTTCTCGTCGTACGCCCGGTAGCGCACCGCCATGCCGATCGGCTCGTGCAGGGCGACGGTGCCGCCGCGCCCGGCGAGCAGCACCGCGCCCGCGTACCAGGGACGCCTGGGGGAGGGGCCGAGGAAAGTCCTCGCGTCGGTGACGAGCCGGCGCAGATGCCCGTCGAGCAGTCCCGCACGCTCGGCCGGCCCGTGCCGCAGCGTCGGTGCGCCGCCACGCGCCCCAACGCCACGCTCACCGGCGTACCCCGGCTCGCCGCCACCCGGACCCGCGGCCGCCGCCGGTCCCGCCGGGAACGGCACGAGCGCCAGCGCACCCCCCAGCGCCGCTGCCGCAGAACCCAGCTGACGTCGCGTCAGACCGCCCACCGCCGCCTCCCCCGCAACCCCTGAAAGTATCTTTCCGTGATGGTGGAGCCGCATGAAACTTTCGCGTCAGGCTGCGGGCATGTCAACGGGCGTGCAGCACCGGGAAACTGACGCGGGGGCGGAAGAGCCGCTACGCGTGGTCGGCGGCGTCACGGCCGCAGGAGGGGGCCGCGGTCCCGCCGCCGGTGTCCGTGACCTCGTCGACCAGCTCGACGCAGCACACCCCCGCGTGCGGCTCCAGCACGGCCGTGGTGCGCGGGTGTCCGGAAGCGGCGAGGTAGCCGCACAGGAAGGCGTGGTTCATCCCGCACACCAGCTCCGGTGCCTGCGCGGCGACCGGGTGGAACGGGCAGTTGTGCAGCACGGTACGGCCGCTGCCGTCGGCGGCGGGCTCGAAGCCGAGCGTCTCCAGGAACGCGGTCATGTCCCCGCCCCGCGCCTCCGCACCCAGCGACGAGCCGCGCTCCCGGGCCACGCGCAGCGCCGCCTCGTGCGCGCTCTCGCCCGGCCGCACCGCGGTGACCGCCTCGGCCAGCAGTGAGGCCAGCAGCTCGTGCCGGCGCGGCGGCAGGCTGATCTCCAGTGTCTGCGCGCTGGGCTCGTAGACCTTGGGGGCGCGCCCCACGCGTCGCGGCCCGTGACCCCCGTGCCGGGCCTGCAGCAACCCCGAGTCGACGAGCTTGTCCAGGTGGAACGCGGCCAGCTTGCGGGAGATCCCGACCGCCGCCGACGCCTCCTCCCGGGTGACCGGACGCCGGGCCCGCCGAACGAAGTCGAACAGCCGCCGCCGGGACTCGTCGCCCAGCACGGCGAGCGCGGCCACGGAGTCGGTGGTGGACCGGGCCGGGGAGTGCGCGGCGGGGGAATCGAACGTCACGCGCCCACGGTAACTCCGTGAGCCATGGGGTGACGCCGGGCTTGACCCGTGCCCGGAATAAGACCAACAATCGTTGGTGAAATAACCCACAGGTGAGGTGCCGGCATGACCGTGAACACTGATCTTCGTCAGGCCAAGCAGCCGGTCAGCGGCGCGCTGGCGGGACCGTACGGTCACCCCTTCCATCCGATCCTGGTCACGGTGCCGATCGGCGCCTGGGTGAGCAGCCTGGTCTTCGACATCGCCTCCCACGTCGTCCACCGGCCCGCTTTCCTGGTGCACGGATCCATGTGGCTGATCGCCATCGGGGTGATCGGCGCGCTGGCGGCGGCCTGCGTCGGTTTCCTCGACCTGTTCGCGATCCCCACCGGCACCCCGGCCTTCCGCACGGCCCTGGTCCACATGACGCTGAACCTCTGCGTCACCGCCGCCTACGCGGGCGGCTGGGCCTGGCGGCACAGCGGCGGCACCGCCGCACGGGAGGGTGTCGGCGCCGGGCAGCTGACGCTCTCCGCCGTCGCGCTCGCCGCCCTCGGCCTGTCCGGGTACCTCGGCGGAAAACTCGCCTACCGCTACGGCGTGCGGGTCGCCGACGAGGCCGCACAGGCCGACGGCTACCGCAGCACGTCATCGTCCTGACGCACTCCGGAGATCGCCCATGGACATCGCCGCACTCGTCGCCTGGATCGTCACCGCTCTCGGCGGTTTCGTCCTGCTGGCCCGCTGGATCGCCCGCGGCGGCCTGCGCCCCGCGCAGCAGGCGGCGCCGACCCGCCTGCCCGCGCCCGTCGTCTTCGGCCACTTCCTGCTCGCCGCGGCCGGCCTGGTGGTGTGGATCGTCTACCTGGCCGCCGACAAGCACGCCCTGGCCTGGACCTCCTTCGGCCTGCTCGTCGCGGTCGCGCTGCTCGGCTTCACCCTGTTCGGCCGCTGGCTGCCGGTGTACCGGGGCACGTCGGGCGAGACGGCGCCCCCCGAGCGTCACCTGCCCGTCCCCGTGGTCGCCGCCCACGGCGTCCTCGGCGCCACGACCCTGGTGCTGGTGCTGCTGGCGGCACTGGGCGTCGGCGGCAGCTGAGCCGAGGGACGGGACGCGCGGCGCCCGGGAGACGGAACCCGGGTGCCGGCCGCGTCACCCCCTCTCGCCGACCCAGATCACCCGCAGCCCCGGCGAGGTGAGGATGTCCCTCGGTCCGGGCGCATCCCGGGGGATGCCGGGTCCGCGCGGCCCCGGCCGGGATCCCCCGGACCGCGCACGTGTCTTGACCGCCCCGGCGTCCGCGCCGAGGATCATGAGGCATGACGCCCGGACACGGCAGCACGGTCGACGGCGTGCTGCGCCGCAGCGCCCGACGCACCCCCGCGCGCGTCGCCGTCACCTACGGCGAGCGCTCCTGGACGTACGGGGAGCTCGACGACGCCGTCTCCCGCGCGGCCGGCCTGCTGCGGGGCGAGGGCCTCGCTCCGGGCGACCGGGTCGCCGCCTACGGCCACAACTCCGACGCCTATCTCATCGCCTTCCTCGCCTGCGCCCGCGCCGGCCTGGTGCACGTGCCGGTCAACCAGCACCTCACCGGCGACGACCTGGCCTACCTCGTGCACCAGTCGGGCAGTTCGCTGGTGCTCACCGATCCCGGCCTCGCCGCTCGCCTGCCGGACGGCGTGCCGACCCTGCCGCTGCGGGACGCGGACGACGCGCTGCTCGAGCGGCTGCCCGCGGCAGCGCCGTACGACGGGCCGGAGCCACGGGGCGAGGACCTGGTCCAGCTGCTGTACACCTCCGGCACCACCGCGCTGCCCAAGGGCGCGATGATGACCCACCGCGCGCTGGTCCACGAGTACCTGAGCGCCATCACCGCCCTCGACCTGAGCGCCGGGGACCGCCCCGTGCACTCCCTGCCGCTCTACCACTCGGCGCAGATGCACGTCTTCCTGCTGCCCTACCTCGCCGTCGGCGCCACCAACGTGATCCTCGACGCGCCGGACGCGGAGCGGCTGTTCGACCTCGTGGAGACGGGCCGCTGCGACAGCCTCTTCGCGCCGCCCACGGTGTGGATCGCGCTGGCGAACCGTCCCGACTTCACCACCCGGGACCTCGACGGGCTGCGCAAGGCCTACTACGGGGCCTCGATCATGCCGGTGCCCGTGCTGGAGCGGCTGCGCGGGCGGCTGCCCCACCTCGCGTTCTACAACTGCTTCGGGCAGAGCGAGATCGGTCCGCTGGCGACCGTGCTCGGGCCGGACGAGCACGAGGGACGCATGGACTCCTGCGGGCGGCCCGTGCTGTTCGTGGACGCGCGGGTGGTCGACGAGGACGGCAAGGACGTACCGGCCGGCACACCCGGTGAAATCGTCTACCGCTCCCCGCAGTTGTGCGAGGGCTACTGGGACAAGCCCGAGGAGAGCGCCGAGGCCTTCCGCGACGGCTGGTTCCACTCCGGCGACCTCGCGGTGCGCGACGCCGACGGTAATTTCACGATCGTCGACCGGGTCAAGGACGTCATCAACTCCGGTGGCGTACTGGTCGCCTCCCGCCAGGTCGAGGACGTCCTGTACACGCACGAGGCCGTCGCGGAGGCGGCGGTGGTGGGGCTGCCCGACGAACGCTGGATCGAGGCGGTCACCGCGGTCGTCGTCCCGCGCGGCGAGGTGACGGAGGGCGAACTCATCGCGCACGCCCGCAAGAAGCTCCCCGCGTTCAAGGCGCCCAAGCGGGTCGTCTTCGTCGACGCGCTGCCGCGCAACGCCAGCGGGAAGATCCTCAAACGGGAGCTGCGGGACCGGCTCGGGGAGCGCTGAACAGGTTCAGCGCAGGGCCGTGTCCACCAGTCGCCGGATCTCCTCGGCGCACACCGCGCCGCCGCTCACCAGCCGGTCGAAGACCAGCCCGTCCACGCAGGTCAGCAGCGTCAGTGTGCGTTCCTCGGCGTCCGCGTGCCCGTGCGCAGCGACAAAGGCGCGCACCAGGTCCCGGCCCGCGTTCTCGCGCGGCCGCAGGATCTCCCTCAGCTCCGGGTGGCGCACGCTCTCCAGCGCGCACGCGTAGCGCGCGAGGGAGCGCCGCCGCCCCTCGCCGGTGAGCCGGCGCTCGGTGAGCGCGGCGATCCCGGCGACCAGGTCCTCCGGCGTCCGCGGCGCCGGCGTCGCCGCCCCGGCCGCCCGCAACTCCGCCTGGTCGAGCGCCACCAGCCGGCTGACCAGGGCGGTCAGCAGAGCCTGCCGAGTGCGGAAGTACGCCGACGTCGTGCCGGACGGCAGACCCGCCGCCCGGTCCACGGCGCGATGGGTCAGCCCGCGGATCCCGGCGTCGGCCAGGACGTCGATGGCCGCGTCGGCGAGCACGGTACGTCGGTCGGTGGTCACCGGACCTTTCTACACCCCGGTTTCTACAGCTGTAGAGGGCGGGCGTACGCTGCTGCCGTCTTCTACAGCTGTAGAAGACCGTCGACGAGGAAGACGGGGAAAGGGGGCGGCATGCGCGCGAGTGCGGTGGTCGTGGGAGGCGGCATCGGCGGCCTGGCGGCCGCGATCGGACTGCGCCGGACCGGCTGGGAGGTGACCGTCGTGGAACGCGCGCCGGTCCTCGCGGACGTCGGCGCCGGCATATCCCTACACGCCAACGGGTTGCGCGCGCTCGACGCGCTCGGCGCCGGCGCGGCGGTGCGGGCGGCCGCGCGGCCCGTCCACACCGGCGGCACCCGGACCCCCGACGGCCGCTGGCTGACCCGGCTGGACGGCGCCGCGCTGGCCCGCGCCGTGGGGGATCCGATCCACGGCATCACCCGGGCCGACCTGCACCGGCTGCTGCGCGAGACGCTGCCCGCCGACCGGCTGCACGTCGGCACCCGGGCCACCGGTGTGGACCGCAGCGACCCCGCCCGGCCGCGGGTGCTGCTCGCGGACGGCGCCCTGGAGGCCGACCTCGTGGTGGCCGCCGACGGCGTCAACAGCCGGCTGCGCGCGCAGCTCCTGCCCGGTCACCCGGGGCCGGTGCACAGCGGCTCCACCGTCCTGCGGGCCCTGACCGACGGGCCGCTCGCCGTGCCCACCGACTTCTCCCTGACCTGGGGCCCGGGCGCGGAGTTCGGCCACCTGGCCCTCGCGGACGGCCGCGCGGAGTGGTTCGCGGTGCTGGGCGCCCCGCCGGGCACCCGCCACGCCGACGCCCTGGCCGCCGTACGTGAGCGGTTCGCCGGCTGGCACGACCCCATTCCGGCGCTGCTGGCGGCCACCCGCCCCGAGGACGTCCTGCATCACGACATCCACGAACTGGCCACGCCCCTGCCCACGTTCGCCTCCGGCCGGGTGGCACTGCTCGGCGACGCCGCCCACGCCATGACCACCAACCTCGGCCAGGGCGCCTGCCAGGCCCTGGAGGACGCGGTGGTACTGGCCGCGGCGCTCGGCGCCGAACCCTCCGTCGAAGCGGCCCTGGCCCGCTACGACGCCGAGCGCCGCCCGCGCAGCGCCGGCGTGGCCCGCGCCGCACGCCAGGCCGGCCGCATGGGACACCAGCTCACCCACCCGCTCGCCGTCGGCCTGCGCAACACCGCGGTTCGGCTCACTCCGCCCGCCCTGATGCTGCGCGGCCTGCTGCGGCACGCGGACTGGACGCCACCCGTGCTCGGCTGAGGGCGCGCCTCAGCGCGGGCGCAGATCGACGATCCGGCGGATCTTGCCGACCGAGCGTTCCAGGGACTCCGGGTCGACGATCTCGACGCCGACCGAGACCCCGACTCCGTCCTTGACGGCCGCCGCGATGGACCGGGCGGCGGCCTCACGGGCCTCGGGAGCGGCGTCGGGCCGGGCCTCGGCGCGGACGGTGAGGGCGTCCATGCGGCCCTGACGGGTCAGCCGCAGCTGGAAGTGCGGCGCGACGCCCGGGGTGCGCAGCACGATCTCCTCGATCTGGGTCGGAAAGAGGTTCACGCCGCGCAGGATCACCATGTCGTCGCTGCGGCCGGTGATCTTCTGCATCCTCCGGAACGCGCGGGCGGTGCCCGGCAGCAGCCGGGTCAGATCGCGGGTGCGGTAGCGGACGATCGGCATGGCCTCCTTGGTGAGCGAGGTGAAGACCAGTTCGCCCTCCTCGCCGTCCGGCAGCACCTCGCCCGTGATCGGGTCGACGACCTCCGGGTAGAAGTGGTCCTCCCAGATGTGCAGGCCGTCCTTGGTCTCCACGCACTCCTGCGCGACCCCCGGGCCGATCACCTCCGACAGCCCGTAGATGTCGACGGCGTCGATGCCGAACCGCTCCTCGATCTCGCGGCGCATCTCCTCCGTCCACGGCTCGGCGCCGAAGATCCCGACCTCCAGCGAGGTGGAGCGCGGGTCGACGCCCTGCCGCTCGAACTCGTCGAGCAGGGTGAGCATGTAGGACGGCGTCACCATGATGATCCGCGGCCCGAGATCCTGGATCAGCTGTACCTGACGGGCCGTCATGCCACCGGACGCCGGGACGACCGTGCAGCCCAGGCGCTCGGCGCCGTAGTGGGCGCCCAGACCGCCGGTGAACAGGCCGTAGCCGTAGGCGATGTGCGCGATGTCGCCGGGGCGGCCGCCCGCCGCGCGGATCGAGCGGGCCACCATGTCCGCCCACAGCGACAGGTCGCCGTCGGTGTAGCCGACGACCGTGGGGCGGCCCGTGGTGCCGCTGGAGGCGTGCAGCCGGCGGACGCGGTCGCGCGGGACGGCGAACAGCCCGAAGGGGTAGTTCTCCCGCAGGTCGGACTTGACGGTGAACGGGAAGCGCGCGAGGTCCTCAAGCGTGCGGCAGTCGTCCGGGTGCACGCCCGCCTTGTCGAAGGCCTCACGGTAGAACGGCACGTTCGTGTACGCGTGCCGCAGCGACGACCGCAGCCGCTCGAGCTGCAGCGCGCGCAGGGCGTCCCGGTCGAGCCGTTCCCCCGAGTCCAGCAGCTCCGTCGCATCCGCCATCGGGACTTCTCCCTCACCAACCATGCCAATCCGGACGACCGATCATTCGGTCGAGGTGCTGGGGATCAGTAATTCAGGCGACCGCGGAGCAGGCAAGAGGGAGGGGCGCACTTTTTCGCGGCACCTCCGGGAAATCCCCTTGCCCGTCATGAGCACGGCGGCAAAAGACTCCCGACATGCCGACCTTCACCGCCGCCGACGGAACCGAACCGGCCCACCGGGAACGCGGTTTGGGCGACCCGCTCATCATCGTGCAAGGCGGACCGATGTGGGCCTCCGCCGACCTGGGGGACCTCGGCGCACTCGCCCGGCACCGCCGTCCGGCCCTGGACCTGCGCGGCACCGGCGGCTCGGCGGCGCCCGCCGACCCCGCGACGTACCGCTGAGACCGGCTGGTGGACGACGTCGAGGCCCTGCGGATCCACCTGAGCCTGGACCGGATGAACCTCCTCGGGCACTCGGCCGGCGGCAGCCTCGCCGCCCGTCCGTCTTCTACGGCCTTCTACGGCCGCTGGGACGACGCCGCCCGGGCGCACGCGGAGTCGGAGGAGGCGCAGACCGACGACGACGCGGCCGACCGCTGCTTCGATCCCGAGGCCTTCGACCCGCCCGCGACCCGGGCCGCGCTGTCCGCGCTGAGCACCCCCGTCCTGCGCCGGGGAACTGGACGGCGGCCCCACCCCGGCGCCGGCCCGGCGGGCCGCCGAGTCCCTCCCGCACGCCGAGGTCGCCGTACAGCCCGACGCCGGGCACTAACCCTGGCTCGACGGCCCGGAGTGGTTCGTGCGGCGCGTGACGGCGTTCCTCGACACGGCGCCGTAGACCCCGGGCGGTCCCGGCGGGGCGGCGGTCACCACCCGCGGCGTACGGCTCCGCGCCCCACTGCCGACAGCAGGGAGCCGATCGTGGCGCCGACCGCCAGGTTCACCGCGGCGGTGCCGATGTGGGAGCCGGTGCTCGCGGCCGTCGTGAACGGCAGCACGACGGCCGCCGCCGTCCCCACCGCGACCAGCCAGGCGAACAGGCGGCCGGGGCGCGCCACGGTCAGGACGAGGACATGGACCAGACCGGTCGTGACCAGGGCGGCCACGGCCGCTGCCGCCGCCAGCATCCCCGTGGAGGCGCTCTCCATCACGTCGTCGCCCCGCGGCACGAACAGCGCCACCCCGAGCACCCCGCGCACGATCAGCAGCGCGGCGACGGCCGCGAGTCCCGCGACCCCGGCCGCCATCACCCCGCCCGCCCACAGCCGCCCGGCGTTGAGCCCGGGGGCCCGCCGCGCGGGCGGGGCAGCGGTGGCGGGAGGCGTCCGCGTCGGTGACGCCGTGCCGGCACGCGCCGCCTGCGGGGCCGAGGCCGCGACCGCGCGGACCGCCTGCGGGGCCGAAGCCGCGGTGGCGCGGGCCGCCCGGGCCGCCTGCGGGGAGTCCTGGGCCGTCCCGCGGCTGTCCTCGGGCGGTTCGGATGCCTCCATGCGTGACCTCCTGCCGTGCTCCTGCCGGGCCTTCGCTGCTCAGTCAAGAGCCACGGCGTCCCGGCCGCATGTCGGGGCGGTCCGGCAGATCACGGTTCACCCGGACGGGCCCGCCCCGGGCCGGTCACCCTGGGCGGGCTCAGCCCAGGCGCTTCAGCAGCTCGGCCGCGAGCGGCGCGGAGGAGGCCGGGTTCTGGCCGGTGACCAGGGTGCGGTCGGTCACGATGTGCGGCGCCCACGGCTCGGCCGGCACCACCAGCACGCCCGCCTCCGTGAGCCGGTCCTGCAGCAGCCACTTCACCTGGCCGGCGAGGCCGCCCTGGGTCTCCTCCTCGTTGGTGAAGGCGGCCACCCGGTAACCGGCGAAGGGGTTGCCCCCGTCCGCGGACCGGGCCGCCAGCAGCGCGGCCGGGCCGTGGCACACCACGCCGAGCGGCGTGCCGGCGGCCAGCGCCTCGGTCAGCAGCCGGCCGGAGTCGGCGTCGACCGCCAGGTCCTCCATCGGGCCATGGCCGCCGGGGTAGAAGACGGCGGCGTAGTCGCCGAGGGTGACGTCCTCCAGCCGCACCGGCCGGCGCAGCTCGTCCATCGCCTCCAGCGCGGCGGCGATCCGGTCGGCGTTCTCCTGACCGCCGTTGACCTCGGCCGCGAGGCTGGCCTTGTCCACGGGCGGCACCACACCGCCGGGCGTGGCGACGACGATCTCGTGGCCTGCGGCCTTGAAGGCCTCGTACGGGGCGACGGCCTCCTCCGCCCAGAAACCGGTCGGGTGCGGGGTGCCGTCGGCGAGCGTCAGCCGGTCGGCACCGGTCATCACAAAGAGGATCTTCGACATGGTGTCTCTTCCACGAGGTCCGTGAGGGGTGACTGGCACGGTCGACCGTAGGACGAGCAGCCATAGGATTCCAATGAACATCTCCATGGCGGCCATTGGTCTGCCTATGGCTCGGCGGGCCTCCGGCACCGTACATTCGACGGGTGACCGACCAGCTCGACCTCAACCAGTTGCGCACCTTTCTCGCCGTGTACCGCTCCGGCTCCTTCACGGGCGCCGCCCAGCTGCTGGGCCTGTCCCAGCCCACGGTCACCACGCAGATGCGCGCGCTGGAGCGGCAGACCGGGCGCGAGCTGTTCGCACGCGGGCCGCGCGGCGTCGTGCCGACCGCCGTCGCCGAGGAGCTCGCCGCCAGGATCGCCACGCCGCTGGACGAGCTGGCGGCCGTGGCGGGCCCCGACCCCGGCGCCGGCCGCCGCCGCGCGCCGGTGCACCTCGCCGGGCCGGCCGAGCTGCTGTGCACCCGCGCCCTGCCCGCGCTGGCACCGCTGGTCGCCGACGGCGTACGGCTGCGCGTGACCCCCGGCCTGACCGACCCCCTGCTCGACGAACTGCGTGCCGGCCGCCACGACCTGGTCGTCGCCACCGCCCGCCCGCGCGGCCGCGCCCTGACCGCCGTGCCGCTGATGGACGAGGAGTTCGTGCTGGTGGCGGCCCCCGCCCGGGCCGGCGCGCTCAAGGAGCGGCTCGCCGTCGAGGGCCCCGCCGCGCTGCACTCCGTCCCGCTCGTCAGCTACGCCGAGGACCTGCCGATCGCCCGCCGCTACTGGCGCCATGTCTTCGGCCGCCGGCTGTCCTGCCCGGCGGCCGTCACGGTGCCGGATCTGCGCGGGGTGCTCGCCGCGGTGGAGGCGGGGGCCGGGTTCACCGTGCTGCCCCGCTACCTGTGCCTGGAGCATCTGGACCGCGGCACCCTCGTCGCGCTGCACGAACCCGACGACCCGCCCATCAACACCGGCTTCCTGGTCCAGCGCCCCGGCGCCGGCGACAACCCTGACGTCGGCCGGGTGCGCGAGGCGCTGCTGCGAGCGGCGCGCGGCTGGTAGGCACCGGCGCCGGGGTGTCCGGCTTCCCGTCCGGGGGCAGCCCGCGGTGTCTGACCGCCCCCGTCCCGGGGTACTGGGGCAGGCGCAGGCGTCCCCTCCGAGGGGAGGAACGGCCATGACCTCCCGTACCGTCCGGGTGCCCGCCGGTGGCGCGCGGCTGACCGGGGACCTCGTGGTGCCGGACGGCGCCCGGGCCGTGGTGCTGTTCGCGCACGGCAGCGGCAGCTCACGCCACAGCCCGCGCAACCGGATGGTCGCCGAGCGGCTGCGCGAGGCCGCCCTGGCCACGCTGCTCGTCGATCTGCTCACCGAAGAGGAGGACGAGCGCGACCGGATCACCGCCGAGCACCGCTTCGACATCGGTCTGCTCGGCGCGCGGCTCGCGGCCGTCCTCGACTGGCTGGGCCGGGAAGCGGCGACGGACGCGCTGCCCGTCGCGTTGTTCGGCGCCAGCACGGGCGCCGCGGCGGCGCTGGTCGCGGCGGCGCGGCGGCCCGAGCGGGTCCTGACGGTCGTCTCCCGCGGCGGCCGCCCGGACCTGGCGGGCGACGCGCTGGGTGCCGTGCGCGCGCCGGTCCTGCTGCTGGTCGGCGGCCGGGACACCGAGGTGCTGCGGCTCAACGAGGCCGCGGCGCGCGAGCTGGCCGGCCCGCACACGCTGCACGTCGTGCCCGGCGCCACCCATCTCTTCGAGGAGCCCGGCGCCCTCGAGGAGGTCGCCGGCACGGCCCGGCGGTGGTGCGTCGACCAGCTGGACGCCGCCGGACGCGTCCCAAACGGCTGAGGAGGGCGGTGTCCAGCCGGTCGGCCGGCGGCAGCGGCCTTCACCGGGCAGCGGGCTTCACGGCAGCGGCGTACCGCCCGTGGCGTTGACGATCTCCGCCGTGATGTACGACGCCTCCTGCGAGGCGAGGAACACATACGCGGGCGCCATCTCGGCGGGCTGCGCGGGGCGCCCGATCGGCGCCTGCTTGCCGAACTCGGCCGTGTCCGGCAGCGTCGCCGGGATCAGCGGCGTCCACACCGGCCCGGGCGCCACTGCGTTGACCCGGATGCCCCGGTCGATCAGCATCTGCGCGAGCCCCTGCGTGAAGGTGACGATCGCGCCCTTGGTCATCGCGTAGTCCAGCAGATGCGGACTCGGCTTGTACGCCTGCACCGAGGCGCTGTTGATGACGCTGCCGCCCTCCGGGATGTGCGGCACGGCGAACTTCGTCAGCCAGAACATGCCGTACAGGTTGGTGCGCATGACCCGGTCGAACTGCTCGGTGGAGATCGCCTCGATGCCGTCCGGCTGGGACATCTGGTAGGCGGCGTTGTTCACCAGGACGTCGATCCGGCCGAACTCCTCCACCGCCCGCTCGACCAGCGCCCGGCAGGTGTCCTCCTCGCGGATGTCCGCCGGCACCGCGATGGCCCGGCGGCCCGCCGCCTCCACCAGACGGACGGTCTCGGACGCCTCGTCCTTCTCGCTGTCGAGATGGGTGAACAGCACGTCGGCACCCTCGCGGGCGAACGCGAGGGCGACCGCACGGCCGATTCCGGAGTCGCCGCCGGTGATCACGGCCTTGCGGTCCGCCAGCCGTCCGCTGCCCCGGTAGGACTCCTCGCCGTGGTCGGGCGGCGGGTCCATGGGCCCGGTCCAGCCGGGGTGCGGCTGGTCCTGCGCTGGGAAGTCGGGCTGCGGGTGCTGCTCGGCGGGGTGCTGGGGTTCGTTCACGATTCGCCTTTCTTGACGTTCCTCACGCCGGTCACCGCTGGTAGAGGCCCACCAGGGTGCCGCTCGCGAGCTGCTGCTTCTCGACCGCCTCGTGCACCTGCTCGGCCGAGGGCGCGTCGGGCAGGGCGCACGGCTCACCGAGGGCGTACAGGCGGAAGAAGTACCGGTGCGCGTCGTCGCCGGGCGGCGGATGCGGGCCGCCCCAGCCGCGCCTGCCGTAGCCGTTGACGAGTTCGGTGCCGCCGGGCGGGCCGCTGCCCGTCTCCGCACCCGTGCTGCCCGGGTCGACACCGACGACGACCCAGTGCACGAACGTGCCCGACGGGGCGTCCGGGTCCTCGCACAGCAGCACCAGTTCCGCCGTGCCGTCCGGCACCCCGGACCAGGCCAGCGGAGGGGAGACGTTCTCGCCTTCCAGGGCGTAGCGGCGCGGGATGACGGCGTGGTCGTTGAACGCGCTGCTTCTCAGTTCGATACCGGCCATGGGCCCGGAGTACCCGTGGGGCCCCCGTGCATGCGGGGGCCGCGGGTGCGCGGGTTGCGTCCGGCGGGGCCGTCCCGGCAGGGTGGGGGGCCGTGGCCACCTTGCTGATCGTCCATCACACCCCGTCCCCGAACTGCCAGGCGCTCTTCGAGGCGGTCGTCGCCGGAGCGAGCGCCCCGGAGATCGAGGGCGTACGGGTCGTGCGGCGCCCGGCGCTCGCCGCCACCGCCTCCGACGTGCTGGAGGCCGACGCCTTTCTGCTCGGCACCCCGGCCAACCTCGGCTATGTCTCCGGGGCCCTGAAACACTTCTTCGACCAGGTCTACTACCCGTGCCTGGACGCCACGCGCGGCCGGCCCTTCGGCGCGTGGGTGCACGGCGGCAACGACGTGACGGGTGCGCTGCGGGCCCTCGACGCGATCACGACCGGTCTCGGCTGGCGCCGTGCCGCCGAGCCGGTGACGGTGACCGGCGAGCCCACCAAGGCCGACATCGAGGCGTGCTGGGACCTGGGGGCCACCCTGGCGGCCGGCCTCATGGAGTGACCCCCGGCCCGTGGCGCCGCCGTCTCGGCGGCGCGGCCGCACCCGGGGGAGTGCCTCGCTGACCCGCGCGGCCGTCCCGTTTGCCGTCGCCCGTTCGGGCTACGCGGCAGGCAGACAGCGTTCCGCGGACCGGGGAGGTACCCCATGAGCCGGCTCATTCGCGACGTGATGCACCCCGGCGCGGTCGCGGTCGAACCGATGACCACCCTGGAGCGGGCCGCCCGGGTGATGCGCGAACAGGACGTGGGCGACGTCCTCGTCGCCTACGACTGCGACCTGTTCGGTGTCCTCACCGACCGCGACATCGTGATCCGTGCCGTCGCCGACGGCTTCGACCCGCACACCACGGCCGTCGGGAAGGTGTGCAGCCGGCCGCCCATGGTGACCGTGGCGCCCACCGACACCACCGACCACGCGATCAAGCTCATGCGCGAGCACGCCGTACGGCGCCTGCCCGTCGTCGAACACGGGGGCTGCCCGGTCGGCATGGTCAGCCTCGGCGACCTCGCCCCGCTGGAGGACTCGACGACGGCCCTGGCCGGGATCAGCGCGGCGGCGCCCAACCACTGACGCTGAGCGCCTCGGGGGCTTGCCGTTCGCGCACGCCCTCTGCTTGGATTGTGAATCCAATCATTGGACCAGCAATCCAAGGAGTCTCGGTGACCCCCACCGCCCGGGAGGCCGAACGCGACGCGATCCTCGCCGCCCTCGTACCGGTGGTGCACGGCGTCGCGGCCACCTTCGGCCCGGTCTGCGAGGTCGTGCTGCACGACTACCGGGAGCCGGAGAAGTCGGTCGTCGCCGTGGCCGGATCGGTGACCGGGCGGGCGGTCGGCGGCGCGATGAGCGAGATCGGCATGCGGGT
Source organism: Streptomyces sp. NPDC028635 (assembly GCF_040637635.1). Classification (NCBI taxonomy): domain Bacteria; kingdom Bacillati; phylum Actinomycetota; class Actinomycetes; order Kitasatosporales; family Streptomycetaceae; genus Streptomyces; species Streptomyces sp. NPDC028635. The sequence continues at coordinate 52,660 of NZ_JBEZWX010000011.1, forward strand.
CCTGGCCCGCGGAGACGAGGCCGACGACGACCTGAACTACGTCACCCGCACCGCCGACGGCATCCGCGTGAAGTCGTCCACGATCGTGCTGCGCGACTCCGCCGGCGCGGTCTTCGGCGCGCTGTGCGTCAACGTCGACGTCACCGCCGTCGACCGGGCGCAGGCCCTGCTCGGGGCGCTCGCCGGGACCGCGGGCGGCGCGCCCGAGCCGCCGGTCACCACCTTCGGGGACGACATCGACTCCGTCGTCGACGCGATCGTCGACGCCCGTCTGCGCCGCCAGGACCAGACCTGGGCGGGCCTGGACCGCACCCGCCGCCTCGCCCTGTTCCGCAGCCTGGACGACCAGGGCGTCTTCGCCGTGCGCCGCGCGGTCGAGCAGGTCGCCACCCGGCTCGGCATCTCCCGCGCCTCGGCCTACAGCTACCTCGCCCAGTCCCGTGCGGCCGCCGGAACCGACAGCCCGTGACCCCCGTGCAGGCGCCCGAGGCACCCCGGCCCTGATCCCGGGCCCCCGAGATGCACCAGCCGTACCCCCGAAGCAGCCGATCCCCGAGGGAGACCGCCCATGACCCGCGCTCCGATCACCCTGGACGACGTCCGCGACGCCGCCGAGCGGATCAAGGGCGTCGCCCACCGCACCCCCGTCCTGCGCTCGCGCACCCTCGACGAACGCGTCGGCGCCGAGGTCTTCCTCAAGTGCGAGAACTTCCAGCGGGTGGGCGCCTTCAAGTTCCGCGGCGCCTACAACGCCGCGTCCCGGCTCACCCCCGGGCAACTGGAGCGCGGCATCGCCGCCTACTCCTCCGGCAACCACGCCCAGGCCGTCGCCCTCGCCGCCCGCGAACTCGGCACCACCGCGGTGATCGTCATGCCCGAGGACGCCCCACCCTCCAAGCGGGCGGCCACGGAAGGGTACGGCGCCGAGATCGTGACGTACGACCGCTACACCGGCGACCGGGTCGCCCTCGCCGAGGCGCTGGCCGCCGAGCGCGGCCTGACGCTCATCCCGCCCTACGAGCATCCGCACGTCATGGCCGGGCAGGGCACCGCCGCCCTCGAACTCCTCGAGGAGGCCGGGGAACTGGACGCCCTGCTGGTCCCGGTGGGCGGCGGCGGACTGATGGCGGGCAGCGCCACCGCCGCCACCGCCCTGCGCCCCGGCATCCGCATGATCGGCGTGGAGCCGGAGGCCGGCGACGACACCAAACGGTCGCTGGCGGCCGGCCGGCGCGTCGAGATCCCGGTGCCGCGCACCCTCGCCGACGGCCAGGCCCTGCCCACGCCCGGTGAACTGACGTTCTCCGTCAACCGGCGGCTCGTGGACGACATCGCCCTCGTCACCGACGACGAGATCCGGCAGGCGATGGTGTTCGCCTTCGAACGGCTCAAGATCGTGCTGGAGCCCAGCGGCGCCACCCCGCTCGCCGCGCTGCTCGCCGGTCGTGCGGGGACCCCGCCCCGGCGGGTCGGGCTGATCCTGTCCGGCGGCAACGTCGACGCCGACCGCTTCTCCCGCATCGTCCGGACGCAGAGCTGAGCGGCCCGCCGGGCAGGGGCCGTTCACCCGAATGGCGGTCCCCCGCGTGCGGGCGGACGATGGTTCCACGGGGTCCGGCCCCGCCGCTCACGCCTGCGTCCGCAGGGGGACGAGACCGGCTCCGGCCGCCGGGAGGCGGCGGGAAGGGAGGAGCGTCATGTTGGAGGCCAAGACGCTCGACAAACCGGACGAGCGGCGCGATTTCCCCAAGGGGCACCTCGAAGCCGTGCATCTGAGCGGCTGCGATTTCGCCGTGGCGACGTTCGAGCCCGGCTGGCGCTGGTCCGAGTCCGTCGGCCCGATCGCGGGCACCGACAGCTGCCAGGTGCATCACAACGGCTACGTCGTCCAGGGCCGGATGCGCATCCGCATGGACGACGGCACCGAGACCGAGCTCGGCCCGGGGGACGTCTTCGTGTGCTCGCCCGGACACGACGCCTGGGTGGTGGGCGACGAACAGTGCGTCGCCTACGACTTCGAGGGCCAGATGGCCAAGGAGTACGCCAAGAAGTGACGCCGCGCCGCACGGTGGGGCGTCACACCGGGAGCAGACGTCCCACCAGCGCGCTCAACTGCCCCACGGTGCGGCACTCGTGCATCTCGACGACCTCGGCGTAATCCGGTGCGGCCGAGTCGCCGGTGCCCCACTGGGCGAGCGGCTCGGGGTTCAGCCAGTACACCCGGCGGGCCTGCCCGGCGATCTGCCGCAGCGCCGGCAGGTTCGGGTCGCTCATGTTGGTGCGGGCGTCGCCCAGCACGAACACCGTGGTCCGCGGGCCCACGGCGGCGCCGTACCGCTCCGCGAACTCGCCGAGCGCCACCCCGTAGTCGCTGCTGCCGTGCCAGCCGGTCAGCGTGGCCTCGGCGCGGATGCGTCCGCCGAGGCCCCCGGCGTCGGCGGCGCCGCGCACCAGCAGCCCGGTCACCTCGTCGACCCGGTTGACGAACGCGAACACCCGCACCTTGCTGAACTGGTCGTGCAGCGCCTGCACCAGCAGCATCGTGAAGTCCGAGAACCCGGACACCGACCCCGACACGTCGCACAGCAGCACCAGTTCCGGCCGGGCGGGCCGGCGCCGGCGCAGCACCGGCCGCATCGGCACCCCGCCCGTCGACAGCGAACCGCGCAGGGTGCGCCGTAGATCGATCGTGCCGCGCGCCGCCCGCCGGCGCCGCGCGGCCAGCCGGGTGGCCAGCTTGCGTGCCAGCGGCTGCACCGTCCGCCGCAGCTCGGCCAGTTGCTCGCGGCCCGCGTACAGGAAGTCGACGCGGTCCACCGTGGGGGCCACCGCCCGCCGGGCGATCTCGTCCCGTCCGCGCCGCTCCGCCACCCGCCGCCGCGCCTCCGCAGCCACCAGCGCGCGGAAGGCGTCGATACGGCGGCGGATCTCGTCCTCGAGCAGCCGGCCGGCGAAACCGCCGCCCCCGCCGCGCCCCCGCATCTGCTCCCGCACGGGCGCGAGCAGCGTCTGCGGCCGCAGCCGGTCCAGCGTCTGGTACGAGGAGAAGCCGTCCGAGCCGGGCGAACTCCCGTACCCGCCCAGCGCGTCGACGGCCTCCACGGCCAGCCGGCCCATGGCCCCGGTGTCGCCCGCCGCCAGGGCCGCCGCGAGCCGTTCCCGCAGGTCCTCCCGCCCGGCCGGCTCCTGCCCGGGTCCGCCGACGGCGCGCGGGAAGTACAGGTCGAAGACCGGGTCGAACACCTGCCGCTGGCCCACGCCGTGCAGCAGCGTGGCGGCCAGCCCCTCCCGCAGCATCTCCCGGTCGGCCAGCCCCAGCGCCCGGACGGCCCGCGCCGCGTCCACGCTCTCCCCGGTCCCGATCCGCACCCCGTGCGTCCGCAGCGCGGCGACGAACCCGGTCAGCCGTGCCGCGACGTCACCCTGCCCGCCCGGCGGCGTCATACGGCGTCCAGGTCCAGCTTCGCCGCCGCCTTCAGCACGTCGTCCTGGTGCTTGAGCAGCACACCGAGCGTGTCCCGGACCACCGCCTCGCCGAGGCTGTCCGCGCCGAGCGCCAGCAGGGTGCGCGCCCAGTCGACGGTCTCCGCGACCGACGGCACCTTGCGCAGGTCCATCGCCCGCAGCGCGCCGACCACCCGGACCACCGACTCGGCCAGCGCCGCGTCGAGGTCCGGCACCTTCAGCCCGACGATGCGCCGCTCCAGCTCCTGCTCGGGGAAACCGATGTGCAGGAAGAGACAGCGGCGGCGCAGCGCCTCCGACAACTCGCGGGAGGCGTTGGAGGTGACCACCACGAAGGGGCGGCGGGTCGCGCTGATCGTGCCCAGCTCCGGCACCGTCACCTGGAAGTCGCTGAGCACCTCCAGCAGCAGCCCCTCCACCTCGACGTCGGCCTTGTCCATCTCGTCGATCAGCAGCACCTTCTGCTCCTCGCCGCGGATCGCGGTGAGCAGCGGCCGGGAGAGCAGGAACTCCTCGCTGAAGATGCCGGTCCGCGTCTCGTCCCACGTCTCCTCGCGGCCGGCGCTGATGCGCAGCAGCTGCTTGGCGTGATTCCACTCGTACAGCGCCCGGGACTCGTCCACGCCCTCATAGCACTGCAACCGCACCAGCCGCGCCCCGGCGACCTCGGCGACGGCCTTCGCGAGCTCCGTCTTGCCGACCCCGGCGGGGCCCTCCACCAGCAGAGGCTTGCCCAGCCGGGCGGCGAGGAAGACGGTCGTGGCCACGGCCGGCGAGGCGAGGTAACCGGTCTCGGCGAGGCGGGCGGAGACATCGTCGACGGACGTGAACAACTGCGCCTCCGGCGGTCGGGGTCGCGGACGGGTCGGCGTACGGCACCTATCTAAGCGCTTGTTCAGCGACCTGTCACGGCCCGGTCGGGGCCCGGCCCGCGTGCTGCTCAGCCGACGAGGACGACCTCCAGGGTCCGCGGGCCGTGCACGCCCTCCACACGGTCGAGTTCGATGTCGCTTGTCGCCGACGGGCCCGAGATCCAGGTCAGCGGCCGGGCCGGGTCGAGGCGTTCGAGGGCCTGCGGCACCGAGGAGACGACCTGGTCCGGCACGCGGACGACGCAGATGTGGTGGTCGGGGATCAGGGTGATCCGGCGCCGGCCCTGGTCGGGCGAGCCGTCCAGGACGATGGTGCCGGTCTCGGCGATCGCCACCGCGCAGCCGGTGACCACGCTGTCCACCGCGTCCAGGTCGTGGGGCGTGCTCGCGGCGCGGTCGTCCACCCGGGTCACCGGGCAGCCGGCGAGCCAGCTCTCGTCCAGCCCCGGCGGCACCAGCACCGACTCCACCCCGCGCGCGGCCAGCAGCCGCGCCACCAGCCCCGGCACCTCCTCGGACGCGCACCGGTGCACCACGGCCCGGTAGTCCGCCAGGTTCTCCGCGAGCAGGTCCACCGTCTGCCCGGCGGTCCGCTCGCCGTGCTCGCGCAGATAGTCGCGGGGCACGGCCTGCTCGTAGGCGAGGTCGTCCGCCGGCACATCGGCGAGGGCCCGCCGCACCCGCCCCAGGATCCGCTCCCTGCCGCTCACGTGGTTCACCTGGCTCCGTCCTTCCCGCCGCGTGTGCGCTGCCACCAGTCCCTGAACGGCTCCGCCGGCACCGCCGGCAGCTCCCGGCTGCCCGTCCACGCCTGGCCGGGCCCCGGCAGGGTGCGGGGATGGAACCGGCGGGTGCGCGAGGCCAGCCGCTGTCCGGCGCCCAGCGCGCCGGGACGGGTGAACGCCCAGCGCGCCGCCCGCATCGCGGCGCGCTCCGCGGCGTGGCCCCCGGCGGGCCTGAGCACCACCTTGTTGCCGCCGCGCACCGCGGGTCCGCCCTGGACGACGCGTTCCCGCAGATGCACCAGCACCTCGGGGATGTCGATCGCGACCGGGCACACGTCGTAGCAGGCCCCGCACAGCGACGAGGCGTACGGCAGCGAGGCGTCGATGTCGCTGCCCGTGCCCCGCAGTTGCGGGCTGAGGATCGCGCCGATGGGGCCGGGGTAGACCGACCCGTAGGCGTGCCCGCCCGCCCGCTCGTACACCGGGCAGACGTTGAGGCACGCCGAGCAGCGGATGCAGCGCAGGGCCTGGCGTCCGACCTGGTCGGCGAGGGTGTCGGTGCGGCCGTTGTCGAGCAGCACCAGGTGGAACGTCCGCGGACCGTCGCCGTCCGTCGTACCCGTCCACATCGTCGTGTACGGGTTCATGCGCTCGGCGGTGGAGGAGCGGGGGAGGGTCTGCAGGAACACCTCCAGGTCCCGCCAGGTCGGCACGGTCTTCTCGATGCCGACGACCGAGATCAGCGTCTCGGGCAGGGTCAGGCACATCCGCCCGTTGCCCTCGGACTCCACGACGACCAGCGTGCCCGTCTCGGCGACCATGAAGTTGGCGCCGGAGATGCCGACCTTGGCCCGCAGGAACTTCTCCCGCAGATGCAGCCGCGCCGCCTCGGCGAGTTCGGCGGGCGTGTCGGTCAGGCCCTCGGGAGCGGGGCGGCCCCAGCCGGCCATCTCCGAGCGGAAGATGTCCCGGATCTCGCCCCGGTTGCGGTGGATCGCCGGGACGAGGATGTGGGAGGGCCGGTCGCGACCCAACTGCACGATCAGCTCGGCGAGATCGGTCTCGTAGGCGCGGATGCCCTCCGCCTCGAGCGCCTCGTTGAGCCCGATCTCCTGCGTGGCCATCGACTTGACCTTGACGACCTCCGACTCACCGGTCGCCTTGACGAGTTCGGTGACGATCCGGTTGGCCTCCTCGGCGTCGGCCGCCCAGTGCACCACACCGCCCGCCGCGGTCACCGACTCCTCCAACCGCACGAGGTGGCGCTCGAGGTGGCGCAGCGTGTGGTCCTTGATCCGTCGGCCGGCCTCCCGCAGCGCCGCCCAGTCGGAGACCTCGGCGACCGCCTTGGCCCGCTTGGCGCGGATGGTGCGGGTGGCGTGCCGCAGATTGCCGCGCAGGGTCGGGTCGTTCACCGCCTCACGCGCTGCCGCGGGAAACGCGGGCATCCCGAGATACGTCCCGCTCATACCGCCGGCTCCTCCTTCGTGCTCGCCAGGATCTCCGCGATGTGCACCGGCCGCATGCCCACCCTCAGCCGGGCCATGATCCCGCCGATGTGCATCAGGCAGGAGTTGTCGGCGGCGCACAGCACCTGCGCCCCCGTCGACTCGGCGTTGCGGACCTTGTCCGCGCCCATCGCCGCCGAGACGTCGGCGTTCTTCACCGCGAACGTGCCGCCGAACCCGCAGCACTCGTCGGCACCCGGCAGCTCCACGAGCTCCAGACCCTCGACGGCCTCCAGCAGCCGCCGCGGCCGGTCGCCGAGCCCCAGGGCCCGCAGCCCGTGACAGGTCGGGTGGTAGGTGACGGTGTGCGGATACCAGGCGCCGACGTCCGTCACGCCGAGCACGTCCACCAGGAACTCCGTCAGCTCGTACGTCTTCGGCACGACCGGCGCCACCGCCTCGGCCAGCGCGCTCCCGCGCCCCTCGGCCAGAGCCCGCTCACCCATCCGCGGATACAGCTCCCGCACCATCGCCGCGCACGACCCCGACGGCGTCACGACGGCGTCGTAGTCGCCGAAGACCTCGGCGTGGCGCCGGGCCATAGGCTCCGCCTCGTGCCGGTAGCCGGTGTTGTAGTGGGCCTGCCCGCAGCAGGTCTGCGCGAAGGGGAAGTCCACGTCCACCCCGAGCCTGTGCAGCAGCCGCACGACGTCCCGGCCGGTGTCCGGATAGAGCGTGTCGTTGACGCAGGTCAGGAACAGGGCGACACGCATCGCGGCTCCTCGGGAATCGATCAACGGACGAGTGCAGGGTAATCGCCGCCCCGGGGGCCGGGGGAGGCCCCGCTCACCGGGCGGCGAGCCGGGCCTCGGCCGCCCGCCACCGCCCCGTGTCGCCGCGCGGTTCGTACCGCGTCAGCGGCTGGGTACGCACCAGCAGACGCCGCATGCCGGTCAGGTCGCCCACCAGTCCGTGCGTGCGGGCCTGCACCAGCACGTTGCCGAGCGCGGCCGCCTCCGTCGGACCCGCCACCACCGGCAGCCCGCAGGCGTCGGCGGTCAGCCGGCACAGCAGCGCGTTGCGGGTGCCCCCGCCGACCACGTGCACCACGTCCACCGGATGCCCGGCGAGCCGCTGCGCGTCCTGGACCGCCCGCCGGTGGGCGAGCGCCAGGGAGTCCAGGATGCAGCGCGTGATCTCACCCGGCGTGCGCGGCACCGGCTGACCGGACGCCCGGCACGCCTCGGCGATCCGTTCCGGCATCCGGCCCGGCGCCAGGAACGCCGCGTCCCCGGCGTCGACCACCGACCGCAGCCCCGGCGCCGCGGCCGCCTCCCGCAGCAGTGCGCCCAGATCCCGCTCGCCCCAGGCCCGCCGGCACTCCTGGAGCAGCCACAGCCCCATGATGTTGCGCAGGTAGCGGACCGTGCCGTCCAGGCCCAGCTCGTTGGTGAAGTTGGCGCTCCGGCTCTCCTCGGTCAGCACCGGCGCGTCCAGCTCCAGACCGGCCAGCGACCAGGTGCCGGTGCAGATGTAGGCGAAGCGCTCGCCCGTCGCCGGGACCGCGGCCACCGCCGACGCCGTGTCGTGCGAGCCGACCGCCGTCACCGGTACGGGCCCGGTGAGCCCGGTCTCCCGCAGCACCTCGTCCCGCAGGGAGCCCGCCGGGTCGCCGGGCTGCCGCAGCGGCGCGAACAGCCCCAGGTCGATGCCGAGCCGGTCGGCGATCCCGTACGCCCACGACCGCGTCCGGGGATCGATCAGCTGGGTGGTGGAGGCGTTGGTCAGCTCGGTGCCCTGCTCCCCGGTCAGCCAGTACGTCAGCAGGTCGGGAATGAGCAACAGCCGTCTGGCGAGCGCGAACCGCGCGGTGCCGGCCTCCGCCGTCAGTTGGTAGAGCGTGTTGAAGGGCGCGTACTGGATGCCCGTCGCCGCGTACAGCTCGGCCGCCGGGACGCTCGCCCACACCTTCTCCGCGACGCCCTCGGTGCGCGGGTCGCGGTAGTGCACCGGGTTGCCCAGCAGCGCCCCGTCGGCGTCCAGCAGACCGTGGTCGACGGCCCAGCTGTCGATGCCGACGGAGTCCACCCGGCCGGCCGCCCGCAGCCCGTCCAGCACCCCGGCGTACAGCGCCAGGATGTCCCAGCGCAGCCCCTCGGGCGTGCGCACGGGCCGGTTGGGGAAGCGGTGCGCCTCGGTCAGCTCCAGCGAGTCCGGACCGACCCGTCCGGTCATCACCCGTCCGCTGGAGGCGCCGAGATCGACCGCGGCGTACGCCTTCACGTGCCCGCTCATCGCAGGAAGGCGGCGGCGACGCCGGCGTCGACCGGGATGTGCAGACCGGTGGTGTGGGTCAGGTCGCCACCGGTGAGCGCGAAGACGGCGTTCGCGACGTGCTCGGGCAGCACCTCCCGCTTGAGGAGGGTCCGCTGCGCGTAGAACTCGCCCAGCTTCTCCTCCTCCACCCCGTACACGGCCGCCCGCTGGGCGCCCCAGCCGCCCGCGAAGATGCCCGAGCCGCGCACCACACCGTCCGGGTTGACGCCGTTGACCCGGATGCCGTGCTCGCCCAGCTCGGCGGCGAGCAGCCGCACCTGGTGGGCCTGGTCGGCCTTGGTGGCGGAGTAGGCGATGTTGCTCGGCCCGGCGAAGACGGCGTTCTTGGACGCGATGTACACGATGTCGCCGCCGAGCCCCTGCGCGATCATCACCCGGGCGGCCTCCCGCGAGACGAGGAAGGAACCGCGGGCCATGATGTCGTGCTGGAGGTCCCAGTCCTCGGCGGTCGTCTCCAGCAGCGGCTTGGAGATGGAGATCCCGGCGTTGTTCACCACCAGGTCCACCCCGCCGAAGGCGAGGACGGCCTCGCGGAAGGAGGCGGCGATCTGCTCCTCGTCCGTGACGTCCACGGTCACCGCGACGGCCCGGTCCGGCCCGCCCAGCTCCTCGGCGACCTCGGCGGCTTTGACCCCGTCGAGATCGGCGACGACGACACACGCCCCCTCGGCCACCAGCCGGTGGGCGATCGCCTTGCCGATGCCGCTGCCGGCGCCGGTCACCAGCGCCACCCGGGTCGCCAGCGCCTTGGGCTCCGGCATCCGCCGGAGCTTCGCCTCCTCCAGCGCCCAGTACTCGATGCGGAACTTCTCCGACTCCTCGATCGGCGCGTACGCCGAGACGGCCTCGGCCCCGCGCATCACGTTGACGGCGTTGACGTAGAACTCGCCGGCCACCCGCGCGGTCTGCTTGTCCTTGCCGAAGGAGAACATGCCCACGCCCGGCACCAGCACGATCGCCGGGTCGGCGCCGCGCATGGCGGGGGAGTCTGCGGTCGCGTGCCGCTGGTAGTAGGCGGCATATTCCTCACGGTAGGCGGCGTGCAGTTCCTTCAGCCGCGCGACCGTCTCCTCCAGCGGCGCGGTCGGCGGCAGATCCAGCACCAGCGGCCGTACCTTGGTCCGCAGGAAGTGGTCCGGGCACGAGGTCCCCAGGGCCGCCAGCCGCGGATGCCCGGCCCTCGCCAGGAAGTCGAGGACCACGCCGGAGTCGTCGAAGTGCCCGACCCGCGCCCGGTCCTGCGAGGCGACGGCCCGCACATACGGCGCCAGTGCCGCCGCCCGCTCCCGCCGCTCACTCTCCGGCAGCGCCCGGTACCCCTCGAGCACGGGCCCGAACGGCTCGGCCCTGCCCCGCTCGGCGAGGAACTTCTCCGCGGTGCGGATGATGTGCAGCGAGTTGCTCTCGCACTCCTCGGAGGTGTCACCCCAGGCGGTGATCCCGTGGCCGCCGAGGACGCAGCCGATGGCCTGCGGACGGGCCTCCTTGATCGCGGCGATGTCCAGCCCCAGCTGGAACCCGGGCCGCCGCCACGGCACCCACACCACGGTGTCGCCGAAACACTCGGCGGTCAGCTTCTCGCCGTCGGCGGCACAGGCCAGCGCGATACCGGAGTCCGGGTGCAGATGATCGACGTGCGGGGCGTCGACGAGACCGTGCATGGCGGTGTCGATGGACGGCGCGGCCCCGCCCTTGCCGTGCAGGCAGTAGTCGAACGCGGCGACCATCTCGTCCTCGCGCTCCACACCCGGGTACACCCCGGCGAGCGCCCGCAGCCGATCGAGCCGCAACACGGCGAGCCCGCTCTCGGTGAGGGTGCCGAGGTCGCCTCCCGACCCCTTCACCCACATCAGCTCCACCTCCCCGCCGGTGACGGGATCGGTGGCGGTGCCTTTGGCGGAGGTGTTGCCGCCGGCGTAGTTGGTGTTGCGCGGATCGGAACCGAGCCGGTGCGAACGGGAGAGCAGAGCGGCGGCTTCGGGGTGGGTGGTCATGAACTTCCAGTCCTTTTCGACGAGGGAGAACTCGGCCGGCTCACGGGCGCGGGGAACTGCGCGACCAGCCACAGCGGCCCCGCGCCCCGCAACGAACAGGAACCCGGCAGACGCTCACGCCCCCCACCCGGCCTGAGACCCACCCACCCGCTCGGCCGCGATCTTCTCGCCCCACCCGGACCGCGCATACGCGGCAAGGGGCTCGGGGTCCAGCCCCATCTCCTCGCGCACCTCACGAAGAAGCGGCCGCACGTCGGTGTTGTACGCATCCATCAGCACGGCATTGGCACCCAGCACATCCCCGGCGGCCTGAGCCGAAGCCAACGCCGTCCGGTCCACCAGCAGCGCCTTCGCCGTGGCCTCCTGAACGTTCATCACCGAACGGACGATCGCCGGGATCTTCGCCTCGATGTTGTGGCACTGGTCGAGCATGAACGCCACCTCGGAGGTGAGCCCGCCCCCGCACACCACCTCGAACATGATCCGGAACAGCTGGAACGGATCGGCCGCGCCCACCATCAGGTCGTCGTCCGCGTAGAAGCGCGAGTTGAAGTCGAACCCGCCGAGCTTGCCCTCCCGCAGCAGCGTGGCGACGATGAACTCGATGTTCGTCCCCGGCGCGTGGTGCCCCGTGTCGACGACGACCCGGGCCTTCTCGCCCAGCCGCAGACAGTGCGCGTACGCGGTCCCCCAGTCCGGCACATCCGTCGTGTAGAAGGCCGGCTCGAACAGCTTGTACTCCAGCAGCATCCGCTGCCCCTCGCCCAGCCGTTCGTACACCTCGGCCAGCCCCTCGGCGAGCCGGTCCTGCCGGGCGCGGATGTCGTCCTGCCCCGGATAGTTCGTGCCGTCCGCGAACCACAGCTTGAGATCGGCGGAGCCCGTCGCGTCCATGATGTCGACGCACTCCAGCAGATGGTCGACGGCCTTGCGGCGCACCCCCGCGTCCGGGTGGCAGATGCTGCCGAGCCTGTAGTCGTCGTCCTGGAAGGTGTTGGAGTTGATCGCGCCGAGCTTCAGCCCGCGCTCCTCGGCGTGCTTGGCCAGCGCCGCGTAGTCGTCGACCTTGTCCCAGGGGATGTGCAGCGCCACCGTCGGCGCGACACCCGTCACGGCATGGACCTGCGCCGCGTCGTCCAGCTTCTCGAACGGGTCACGGGGTACGCCCGCCTGGGCGAACACCTTGAAGCGGGTGCCGGAGTTCCCGTACGCCCATGACGGTGTCTCGACGGCCTGGGTCTTGAGCGCGGCCTTCACCGCGGCGAGGTCGGTCACTTCCGGACTCCTGGTGGCATCGGCGAATCAGGGGATCGAAATCAGGGGATCGATGTGACGGCATCGCGCTGCGCCATCGATGAAACGATTCAGAGAGCGAAGCTATGAGTCGCCCGGAAGCGTGTCAAGACCCCGGCCGAGCCCTCTTCGTCGTAACCTGGGCGCGACCTGCTGGCGTCGGGAGTTTTTCGCTACGAACCCATTGACGCGGGCGAGTGACGCTGCCTACGGTCCCGGCAATCCAGTTGAAACCTTTCACGGCGCCGCGAAGGTCCGACCCGCCGGCGTCGCCGAGGAGCCCTCATGACCCACCCGTCCGACTCGGGGCCGGTCCCGGTGCTGGCGCTCAAGGACGTCTCGAAGTCCTTCGGTGCCGTACGGGCCCTGCGGGACGTCCGTCTGGAGCTGTTCCCCGGCGAGGTGCACGCACTCGCCGGGGGTAACGGCGCCGGGAAGTCGACCCTGATCAAGACGCTCGCCGGGGTGCACCGGCCGGACGCCGGCCAGGTGCTGCTCGACGGCCGTCCCGTCACCTTCCACGGCCCCGGCGACGCCCGCGACGCCGGGATCGCCGTGATCTACCAGGAGCCCACGCTCTTCCCGGACCTGTCGATCGCCGAGAACATCTTCATGGGCCGCCGGCCGAAGAGGGCACTCGGCCGCATCGACCACAAGGCCACCCACGCCGCCACGCTCGCCCTGATGCGGCGCCTCGGCGTCGGCCTCGACCCCGACCGCCCGGCGCGCGGCCTGTCCATCGCCGACCAGCAGATCGTCGAGATCGCCAAGGCGCTCTCCTTCGACGCCCGGGTACTGATCATGGACGAGCCCACCGCCGCCCTCACCGGCAGCGAGGTGGCCCGTCTCTTCGGGGTCGTCCGGACCCTGAGCGAACAGGGCGCCGCGGTGCTGTTCGTCTCCCACCGGCTGGAGGAGATCTTCCAGATCTGCCGGAAGGTCACCACCCTGCGCGACGGCGCCTGGATCGCCGGCGAGCCGCTGGACGGCATGACGGAGGACGACCTGGTGCGCCGCATGGTCGGCCGCGACCTCGGCGAGCTGTACCCCAAGCAGGACGTCCGGCCGGGCGAAGTCGCCCTGAGCGTCAGGCGGCTGACCCGGGAGGGGGTGTTCTCCGACGTCTCCTTCGAGGTGCGCGGCGGCGAGATCGTCGGCCTCGCCGGCCTGGTCGGCGCGGGCCGCACGGAGGTCGCCCGGGCCGTCTTCGGCATCGACCGCTGGGACGCGGGCGAGGTCGAGGTCCACGGCCGCAGGCTCACCAACGGCGCGCCCTCCACCGCGATGGCCGCCGGACTCGCGCTCGTGCCCGAGGACCGGCGGGCCCAGGGTCTGGTGATGGACATGTCCATCGAACGCAACATCGGCCTCACCGGCCTGCGCACCACCGTGAAGGCCGGTCTCATGGACCGCGGCGCCGAACGCAGCCGCTCCCTCGACTGGGCGGTCAGGCTGCGGGTGAAGTACGCCCGGCTCGCGGACGCCGTCTCCACCCTCTCCGGCGGCAACCAGCAGAAAGTCGTCCTCGCCAAGTGGCTGGCCACCAGCCCCCGGGTGCTCATCGTCGACGAGCCGACCCGCGGCATCGATGTCGCCACCAAGGCCGAGGTGCACCGGCTGCTGTCCCGGCTCGCCGCCGACGGCGTCGCCGTCCTGATGATCTCCTCCGACCTGCCCGAGATCCTCGGCATGGCCGACCGCGTGCTCGTGATGCACGAGGGCCGGCTGACGGCCGAGATCCCCCGCTCCGAAGCCACCGAGGAAGCCGTGATGGCCGCCGCCACCGGGAGGGCCGCCGCATGACGCCCACCCCTTGTGTCAGGAGGGCCGCCGCGTGACGCCCACCGCCCGTGCCGGGAGCACACGCCGCGTGACGCCCGCCATCTCCGTCAGGAGGGCCGCATGACCGTGACCGCTCCCGACCACGCCCCCGTCGCCGACGTTCCGAAGTCCGGTGGCACCCGGCTCGTCGACCGCGTCTTCAAGATGCGTGAACTCGCCATCCTCGTCGTCTTCCTGGTGATGATCGCCGTCACCCAGGCCGGCAACAGCCAGTTCCTGTCCGAACAGGGCATCAAGGATCTGCTGCTGAACGCGACGATCCTGGTGCTGGTCGCCACCGGCCAGTCCCTCGTCGTCATCACCCGCAACGTCGACCTGTCCGTCGGCTCCACCCTCGGCATCAGCGCGTTCGCCGCGGGCACCTGCCTCCAGGGCGGCGGCAACCCCGTCGTCGCGATCGTCCTCGCCGTCCTGCTCGGCATCGGCTTCGGGCTGCTCAACGGCCTGCTCGTCAGCCTCGGCCAGGTGCCCGCCCTGGTCGTCACCCTCGGCACGCTCTACATCATCCGCGGCGTCGACTCCATCTGGGTCGGCTCCCGCCAGATCACCGCGGCCGATCTGCCCGGCTCCTTCGTCGACTTCGGCTCCGGCGGCTTCTCCGCCATCCCCTACCTGGCGCTGATCGCCCTCGTCGTGCTCGTCGCGACGGCCTACTACCTCAAGCACTACGGCAGCGGACGCGAGCTGTACGCGCTCGGCTCCAACCCGGAGGCCGCGCGGCTCGCCGGGATCCCCGTCCGCAAGCGCATCCTCGCCGCGTACACCTTCTGCGGGGCGCTCGCCGGACTCGCCGGTGCGATGTACCTGGCCCGGTTCGGCAACGTCGACTCCGGCACCGGCAGCGGCTACGAACTCACCGTCGTCAGCGCGGTGGTGGTCGGCGGCGTCGTCTTCACCGGCGGCTCCGGCAGCGTCTACGGCGCCGCCCTGGGCGCTCTGCTGCTGACCTCGGTCAACAGCGTGCTGCCCGCGCTGGGCGTCAGCAGCGTGTGGGTGCTCGCCATCAACGGCGCCCTGCTGCTGCTCGCCATCGCGGTCGACCGGATCGTCGCCCTGCGGGTGGCCGCCGCCCTGAAGAAGAAGCCGGCCCATGTGAAGCCGCTCCCGCAGAAGGGGGACGCCCGCCATGCCTGAGTCCCTGACCCGTGCCGTCCGCTGGGACACGGTGGTCGGAGTCCTGCTGATCGTCCTGCTCCTGCTGTCGTTCTCCCTCGTGGACGGCTTCGGCAACGCGCTGAACCTGTCTTTCCTCATCGGCAACACCCTGCCGATCGCCCTCATCGCCCTGCCGATGACCCTGCTCGTCGTCTCCGGTGAGATCGACCTGTCGGTCGCCTCCACCGCCGGGCTGTCCGGCGCGGTGATGGGCCGGCTGTGGAACGAGGGCATGGCCATCGAGACGATCATCCCGCTGTGCCTTCTGCTCGGCGTGGTCTGCGGCCTGGTCAACGGCCTGCTCGTGACCCGGCTCGGCCTGCCCTCGCTCGCCGTCACCATCGGCACGCTCGCTCTCTACCGGGGCATCGCGCAGATCGTGCTCGGTTCGAACGCGGTGACCGACTTCCCGCCGCGCTACCTGGACTTCGCCGCGGGCCGGATCGGGGACAGCTTCCTGCCGCAGGCCTTCCTGCCCTTCCTCGCGCTGCTCGTCGTCGCCGTCGTCGTCCTGCACGCCACCCCGTTCGGGCGGTCGCTGTTCGCGATCGGCGCGAGCGAGGAGGCGGCGCGGTTCGCCGGCATCCGCGTCAAGAGGTCCAAGCTGCTGCTGTTCGTCGCGACCGGGTTCATGGCCTCGCTGACCGGGATCTTCTGGGCCCTGCACTACGCCAGCGCGCGCTACGACAACGCCACGGGTCTCGAACTGTCCGTCGTCGCCGCCGTGTTGCTCGGCGGCATCGACTTCGACGGCGGCAGGGGCACGCTCGGCGGCGCGATCGCCGGGGTGTTCCTGCTGGGCGCGCTGCAGAACGTGATGAGTCTGCTGAACGTCTCCGCGCAGTCGCAGATCGTCGTGACCGGTGTGCTGCTCGTGGTCTCCGTGCTCGGGCCCCGTGTGGCCCGCCAGGTCGCCGTCGCCCGCGCGGCGGCTCGCTCCGCGGCCCGCTCCGCTGGTTAGGCCGTCTTCCGGCTGCGGGCCGTCCGTGGCCGGTCGCGCAGTTCCCCGCGCCCCTGAAGAAGCGCGTTCAGCTCGCTCCCCCCTCGTCGCTAAGGACCCGTTGCCATGCGCAAGCAATCCCTCCGCCGCACCTGTGTCGCCCTCGCCACTGTCACCGCACTCTCCCTCGCCGCCACCGCCTGCGGTGGTACCACCAAGAACGATGTGCAGAAAGAGGGTTCCGGGGCCGGCGCCGTCGCCGGCAAGGCCGACCCCAACGCCGCCACCAAGAAGGGGCTGACCGTCGGCTTCCTGCCCAAGCAGGTCAACAACCCCTACTTCACCAGCGCCGACAAGGGCGGCGAGAAGGCGCTCACCGAGCTGGGCAGCACCTACAAGGAGGTCGGCCCGTCCAGCGCCACGGACACCGCGGGGCAGGTCTCCTACGTCAACACGCTCACCCAGCAGCAGGTGAACGCCATGGCCGTGTCGGCTCAGGACCCCGGTGCCCTGTGCACCGCGCTGAAGCAGGCCATGCGCAACGGCGTCAAGGTCGTCACCTACGACTCCGACACCAAGACCGGCTGCCGCAACGCCTTCGTCTCGCAGGCCTCCGCCGAGGACCTCGGCCGCACCGAGGTGCAGCTCCTCGCCCGGCAGATCGGCTACAAGGGCGAGATCGCGATCCTGTCCGCCGCGCAGACCGCGACGAACCAGAACACGTGGATCGGCTACATGAAGGACGAGCTGAAGGACCCCAAGTACAAGGACGTCAAGCTCGTCAAGATCGCCTACGGCAACGACGACCCGCAGCAGTCGTTCCAGCAGACCCAGGGCCTGCTCCAGGAGCACCCGCACCTGAAGGGGATCATCTCCCCGACCACCGTCGGCATCAAGGCGGCCGCCCAGTACCTGTCCGGCTCCAAGTACAAGGGCAAGGTCGAGCTGACCGGCCTCGCCACCCCCAACGACATGCGCAAGTACGTCAAGAACGGCACGGTCGACGCGTTCGAGCTGTGGGACCCGGCCAGGCTCGGCGACCTCGCCGCACGTACCGCTGTCGCCCTGTCGTCCGGCCAGATCACCGGCAAGGAGGGCGAGACGTTCAAGGCCGGCTCCACGACGTACACCATCGGCCGGGACGGCGTGATCAGCCTCGGCAAGCCGACCGTGTTCGACGCCGAGAACATCGACCGGTTCGACTTCTGATCCACGCGGCAGGCCGGGATCCGGGAGGGGCTCTGCTTCGCGTCGCTCGACGGGTCCCGTCCCGGCGGGGCGAGGACAGCTCACCGAGGTCTTCCACCTCGCGTGACGTAGTGTGAAGCTCTCCCCGCCGCTCCAGAACCCCAGGAGGTCCCTGCCCGATGGCCCAGTCGGTGGGTATCAAGGACGTCGCCCGCGTCGCAGGAGTCTCCGTCGGCACGGTGTCGAACGTGATCAACCGGCCGGACACGGTCGCCCAGGAGACCCGGGCGCGGGTACTGTCCGCGATCGAGCGGCTCGGCTACGTCCGCAGCGAGTCCGCACGCCAGCTGCGCGCGGGCCGCAGCCGGATCATGGGGCTGCTGGTGCTGGACATGGGCAACCCGTTCTTCGTGGACGTCGCGCGCGGCGCCGAGCGGGCCGCACGCGAGGCGGGGCTCGGCGTGATGGTCTGCAACAGCGCGCAGAGCGCCGGTGAGGAGGCCGAGTACCTGTCCCTCTTCGCCGAACAACGGGTGCGGGGCGTGCTGCTCACCCCCACCGACGCCTCCGGCCGCAACATCGGCGCCTTCCGCCGGCACGGCATCCCGTTCGTCCTGGTCGACCGGGTCGCCGAGGGCGCCGCCGAGTGCTCGGTGTCCGTCGACGACGTCGCCGGCGGTGCCCTGGCGGTGCGGCACCTGGTGGACGCCGGGCACCGCTCGATCGCGTACGTCAGCGGCCCGCCCGGGCTGAACCAGGTCCGCGACCGCCGCACGGGCGCCCTGAACGCCCTTGCCGAGGCGGGACTCGGCCCCGGAGCGCTGCGCGAGATCCCCACCGAGCGCCTCGACGTCGCCGCCGGCCGCGACGCCGGCGCCCGCCTCCTCGGCCTCGCCGAGCGGCCCACGGCCGTGTTCTGCGCCAACGATCTGCTCGCCCTCGGCGTACTCCAGGCCATGTACGCGGCCGGGGTGGGCGTCCCCGACGACCTCGCGATCGTCGGCTACGACGACATCGAGTTCGCCGCCGCCGCGGCTGTCCCGCTCACCTCGGTGCGCCAGCCCGCCGTCACCATCGGCGCGCTCGCCGCCGAGCTGCTGCTGGAGGAGACCGAGGAGCGCGGCGAGCAGCCGCACGAGCACCGCCGTGTGGTGCTCCAGCCGGAGCTGGTGGTACGCCGCTCCAGCCTGCCGGGGCGCTGACCCATCGGTCAGCGACGGGTGACCGGCTGTTCAGTTGCCCCGGCGGCGCGCGGTGGTCCGGCGTGTGCTGGACTGGGATCCGTCCGCACCCACCGCCCGCACCGGGGAGACGCGTTGACCGACCGCTACCGCCAGCCCGGCGTCCACCTCACCGACCGCCGCTTCACCGTGCCGCTCGACCACGCCGACCCCTCGGGGGAGACCATCGAGCTGTACGCCCGAGAGGTGGTCGCGAGCGACAAGGCCCGCCAGGACCTGCCGTGGCTGGTCTACCTCCAGGGCGGCCCCGGCTTCGGCGCCCAGCGCTTCACCGGCCGCACCGGCTGGCTGGACCGCGCGCTGCGCGAGTTCCGGGTGCTGCTGCTGGACCAGCGCGGCACCCGCGCCTCCACCCCCGCCAACCGCCAGACCCTGCCGCTGCGCGGCGGCCCGGCCGCACAGGCCGACTACCTCACGCACTTCCGCGCCGACTCCATCGTCCGGGACTGCGAGGCCATCCGGCCCCAGGTCACCGGCGGCGCGCCCTGGACGGTCCTCGGGCAGAGCTTCGGCGGGTTTTGCACCGTCCACTACCTCTCCACCGCCCCCGAGGGCCTGGCCACCGCGCTGATCACCGGCGGGCTGCCCTCCCTCGACGCCCACGCCGACGACGTCTACCGGGCCGCCTACCCGCGCATCGAACGCAAGGTCGCCGCGCACTACGCCCGCTACCCGCAGGACGTCGAGCGGGCCCGCCGTATCGCCGAGCACCTGCTCGCCCACGAGGTGGTCCTGCCCGGCGGGTACCGACTCACCGTCGAGGCCTTCCAGTCCCTCGGCATCCTGCTGGGCACCGGCGACGGCAGCCACCGCCTGCACTACCTGCTGGAGGACGCGTTCGTCCCCACCCCGGGCGGCCGGCAGCTCTCGGACGCCTTCCAGGAAGAGGTGCGCTCCCTGCTGTCGCACGGCCCGCACCCGCTGTACGCCCTCGTGCACGAGTCGATCTACGGCCAGGACGCCCGGCCCACCGCCTGGGCCGCCGAGCGGGTCCGCGCGGAGTTCCCGCAGTTCGACGCGGCCAAGGCGCTCGCGGGCGACGGACCGCTGCTGTTCACCGGCGAGACCGTCCACCCCTGGGTGTTCGACTGCGACCCGGCGCTGCGCCCGCTGAAGGAGACCGCCGACCTGCTCGCCGCCCGCACCGACTGGACGCCCCTGTACGACCGTGAGCGGCTGGCCGGCAACGAGGTGCCGGTCGCCGCGGCCGTCTACCACGACGACATGTACGTCGACGCGGACCACTCCCTCGCCACCGCCCGCGCGATCCGCGGTCTGCGCACTTGGGTGACCGACGAGTTCGAGCACGACGGGGTGCGCGTGGGCGGCCCCCGGGTCCTGGACCGGTTGCTCGCCCTGGCCCGCGACGAGGTGTGAGGCACCGCCCCGCCCGCAAGATCCACAAAGGGCGGGCCGCTGTCACCGGCAGGGATTAGTCTGCGCCCATGACCGAGCCGACGACAGCGCTGCAACCCCTGCCCGAGGACTGGCGGCGGGCCCTGGCCGTGGTGGCCCATCCGGACGACCTCGAGTACGGCTGCTCGGCGGCCGTCGCCGCCTGGACCGACGCCGGCCGTGAGGTCGCGTACGTCCTCGCGAGCCGGGGCGAGGCCGGCATCGACACGCTGGAGCCCGCCGTGTGCGGCCCGCTGCGCGAACGGGAGCAGCGGGCGAGCGCGGCGGTCGTCGGCGTGACGAGCGTGGAGTTCCTCGACCACCGCGACGGGACGATCGAGTACGGCCCCGCGCTGCGCCGGGACATCGCCGCCGCGATCCGCCGCCACCGGCCCGAGCTGGTGATCACCCTCAACCACCGGGACACCTGGGGCGGCACCGCCTGGAACACCCCCGACCACGTGGCGGTCGGCCGGGCCACCCTCGACGCCGCCGCCGACGCGGGCAACCGCTGGATCTTCCCCGAGCTGACCTAGCAGGGACTCGAACCCTGGGACGGCGTGCGCTGGGTCGCGGTCGCCGGCTCGGCCTCGCCCACCCACGCGGCGGACGCCACGCCGGGCCTGGAGCGCGCGGTGCGCTCGCTGCTGGAACACCGCACCTACATCGAGGCGTTGACCGACGAGGACCCGCAGACGTACGCCCGCGGCTTCCTCATGGCGAACGCCGAGGCGGCGGCGGAGCGCTTCGGCGGACGTCCGGCCGTGGCCTTCGAACTGTTCAGCAGATGACGCGGCAGCCGACGACACCCGGGGGAGAGGCAGGCATGGACACCAGCCAGGCACTGGCCGACCGCTTCGAGGAACACCGAGGGCATCTGCGGGCCGTGGCCTACCGCATGCTCGGCTCGCAGGCCGAGGCGGAGGACGCGGTGCAGGAGACCTGGCTCAAGCTCAGCCGCACCGACACCGGCGCCATCGGGAACCTCGGCGGCTGGCTGACCACCGTGACCGGCCGGGTCTGCCTCGACCTGCTGCGCTCGCGCAGCGCACGCCGCGAGGAGTCGATCGACGACCGGTTCGACACCTTCGTCCCGGACCCCGAACTGCGGCCGCTCGCCCGGCTCGACCCGGAGCGGGAGATTCTGCACGCCGACTCGGTCGGCCTCGCCCTCCTCGTCGTCCTGGAGAACCTCGAGCCGGACGAGCGGCTGGCCTTCGTGCTGCACGACATGTTCGCCGTGCCCTTCGACGACATCGCGCCGATCGTGGACCGCACCCCGGCCGCCACCCGGCAGCTCGCCAGCCGCGCCCGGCGCCGGGTGCGCGGCGCCGAGCCGGTCGCCGAGCCGGACCTCGGCCGGCAGAAGCAGGTCCTGGAGGCCTTCCTCGCCGCCTCGCGTGCCGGCGACTTCGAGGCGCTGGTCGGCGTGCTCCACCCGGAGGTCGTCCTGCGCGTGGACGCCGGGGCGCTGGTGCGGGGCGCGGGCTCCTCCAAGGTGCTCCAGGGCGCGAAGTCGGTGGCCGAGCAGGCGCTGCTGTTCTCCCGGTTCGCGCCGTCGGCACGGATGGTCCTGGTCAACGGCGCGCTCGGGTTCGTCAACATGCCGGAACAGGGGCCTGCGTCGGTCATGGGCCTCACCGTCGCCGACGGACGGATCACCGGCATGTACATCCTCTCCGACCCCGAGCGGCTGGAGCGGCTGGGCATCGAGGCGTTCGCCGGCTGACCCGGCTCAGCTCCCGGCCCCGTGCGCGGGACAGCGCGGCGCGTGCGGTTCGTCCGCCCGCTCGTCGCTCTCCGCGCGCGCGGACGGGCCCCCGGCGGGTGCCTGGCGCTCGAGCCGCAGCCGCAGCCCCTCCGGCATCAGGGTGAGCCGTTCGGCCACCCGCAGCCGGTAACCGGGGTCGGGCAGGAAGGAGTAGCGGCGCAGCAGCAGGCCGAGGACCAGGGTCGCCTCGTGCAGCGCGAACTGGCGGCCTATGCAGGCGCGCGCCCCGGTGCCGAAGGGCTTGAAGACATGCCCGGGCCGGGCCCGTACGGCCGCGGCGTCGAAGCGGTCCGGGTCGAACCGCTCGGCGTCCGCGCCCCACACCGCGGGGTCGCGGTGCAGCATCGGTGTCAGCACCAGCGCCCAGGCACCGCGCCGCATGGGGTGGTCCCCGGCGAGCACCGTGTCCTCGCGCGCCTCGCGGGCGAAGGCGGGCGCCGTCGGCCACAGCCGCAGCGACTCGTCCAGCACCCGGCGCACGTACCGCAACTTGGCGACCTGCTCGTAGGCCGGCACCTCCGCTGCGCCCCACACCCGCTCGACCTCGGCGCGGGCGAGGGCGGCGACCTCGGGGTGACGGGCGAGGTAGTACAGGGCGAAGGAGAGCGCCCCGGAGGTGGTCTCGTGCCCGGCGACCAGGAAGGTGATGACCTGCCGCCGCACGTTCAGCGCGGACAGCCGCTCCCCGGTCCGCGGATGAGCGGTCTCCAGCATCCGGTCGAGCAGGTCGCCGTCGCCGCCGCCCGCGGCGCGCCGGGCGCGCACCACCTCGTCGACGGTCCGGTTCAGATACGCCATGTCGGCGGCGTTGCGCCGGGTCGCGCCCCGCAGCAGGAGCGGGGCCATGGGCGCGGGCACGGTGTTGAGCCGCTGGGCGTGGCTGAGGGTGCCGACCATGGCGGTCACGAAAGGGTGCAGCCGGGGCCGCTCGAAGGAGCCGAAGTCGTGGCCGAAGCCGGTGCGGGAGATGGTCTCCAGGGTCAGCTTGGTCATGTCGCCGGGCACGTCGACGCCGTGACCCGCCGCGGCGGCCCGGTCCCAGTGCTCGGTCAGGCGCGCGGCGACGTCCAGCATCATCGGGTGGTAGGCCGCCATGGCTTCCCGGCTGAAGCCCGGCGCCAGCACGTCGTGGGCAAGCTGCCAGTTGGGCTCGTCGTTGTACGCCGTGAACAGCGCGTCCCCGACGACCGGGCGCAGATTGGCGATGCCAAGCCCGACGTGCTTGGCGAAGCGCGACTCGTCGGAGAGGTCCGCGACGAGGCCGCCGCCCCACACGAGCACGAACTCCTTGCCGAAGGCCCGGCGCCGGAAGATCGGGCCGAGCCGGCGGCCGAGCCGCACCGAGTCCTGCACGGGAGTGGCCCGGTTCGCGCCGAGGACGTCACCGAGCAGAGGCAGCCGGTGCGGCGGGTGCGGAATGCGGTGCAGCTCGGGCCAGCCCAGCTCGGCGCTGCGGAACCCCCTGGTCTGACGGCCGTGGTCCGCCCTGGCGTCGGCCATGCGCGATCTCCCTTGATCCTGCGGCATGTTGAGCAGTGTTGTACGCCGGTTCAATAGCGAGTTTCAGTCTCGTCCCGTTGTTGAATCCGCGTCAAGTAAAGTGCGGGCATGGCCGCGAACCAGGGGCAGCGCACCCGCCGTCGGCTCAGCACCGCCGAGCGCCGTGAGCAGCTGCTCACGGTCGGCGCCCGGCTGTTCTCGGAGAGCCCGTACGACGACGTGTGGATCGAGCAGGTCGCGGAGATCGCCGGCGTCTCACGCGGCCTGCTGTACCACTACTTCCCGACGAAACGGGAGTTCTTCGCCGCGGTCGTGGAGCGGGAGAGCGAGCGCATGCTGCGCATGACGGCCGCCGTGCCCGGCGTGCCGGTGCGCGAGCAGCTCACCGTCGTCCTCGACGCCTACCTGGAGCACGTGCGGGCGCACGCCCACGGCTACCGCGCCTTCCATCGTGCCGACGCGGCCGGTGACCAGACCGTGCGGCGCGTCTACCGGCGGGCATTGGCGGCGCAGGAACGGCAGATCCTCGCCGCGCTGGCGGGCGACCCCGAGTTCGGCCCGCTCTTCGGACAGCGTCCCGACGTCCGCCTCGCCGTACGGGGCTGGCTGGCGTTCACGACGGCGGTCTGTCTGGAGTGGCTGCGCGGCTCGGACCTGAGCCGGGAGCAGGTACGTGACCTGTGCGCGCGGGCGCTGCTCGGAGTTCTCGCGAGCTGAGCGCCGTCGGTGCGGGGGCTTGGTTGGCGCACACCCCGATCTCCGATAAGTTAGGTGAGGCTTACCTAAGAAGGTTTGGTGTGGAGGAGGTTCGGCATGGGTGACAGCCAGAGGTGGGCCGCCGCGCCCGGAACGGCCGAGCGGGCACGGTCCGTGCTCGCCGCCGCCTGGTCGTGCGCGGTGACCGCCGAGGGCGGCCGCGAGGAGTTCGTGGGCGCGCACGCCATGAGCGACGACGGGCGCGTCCTGCTGCGCCTGCCCGACGACAGCGCGCTGCTCACCGCCGCGATCTGCGCACCGCGCGGTGAACCCTCCGCCGTCCTGGAGTTCGCCGACGTCGCGCCCGTACCCGTCCGCCACCGCATCCGTGCCCGGCTGTGGCTCGCCGGCTGGTTCACCCCCGAGGACGACCAGCTCGCCTTCCACCCCACCCGGATCGTCCTGCGCCGCCCCTCCGGCGCCGCCGTCGTCGCCGTGGACGACTTCACCGCCGCCGCGCCCGACCCGCTGACCGGCGCCGAGGCACAGCTGCTCACCCACCTCGCCGACGCCCACCCCGACGCCGTCGAACGCCTCACCCGTCTGGTCGACCCCGGCAGCCTGCACGGCGCCGTCCGGGTCCGCCCGCTCGCCGTCGACCGGCACGGACTGACGCTGCGCATCGAACGCGCCCGCACCCACGGCGACGTACGCCTGCCCTTCCACGCACCCGCCGACGACGTCCCCCAGCTCACCGAGCGCATGCACCACCTGCTCGCCCGGGCGAGCGGCTCCGGCTGCCCGCGCGCCCTACAGCGGCAGCGCGCAGACGGCGACCGGTGACGGGAACGGCCGGCCGGCCGGGCGCAGGTCACCGGTGCGGCCGTCCACATGGAAGACGCTGACGCCGCCCGACTTCTGGTTCGCCGCGAACAGCAGCCGGCCGTCGGGGGAGAGGGCGATCTGCCGCGGGAAGTCACCCCCGGCGTCGGTCGTGCCCAGCAGTCTCAGCCGGGCTCCGGCGGCCTCCACCGCGTACCGCGCCACACTGTTGTGCCCCCGGTTGGCGAGGAAGGCGAACCGGCCGTCCGCGGTGACGGCGAACTGCGCCGGGTAGTTGGTGCCGGACTCCGCACCCGAGGACTGCGGCGCTCCGATACCGAGCCGGCCGCTGCCCGGGTCGTAGTCGCACACCATCACCGTGTTGCCGACCTCGCCGGCCAGGTAGGCGTGGCGGCCGCCGGGATGGAAGGCCAGATGGCGCGGGCCGGTGCCGGGACGGGCGGAGGCCCGGGCGACCTCGGTGAGCCGTCCGGTGCGCGCATCGAGGCGGTAGCTGTACACGGTGTCCGTGCCCAGGTCGACGGCGAGGACGTGCCCGCCGTCGGGGCTCGTGACGACCTGGTGCGCGTGCGGTCCCCGCTGCCCCGGGCCGGGCGCCGGACGGGTGTGGGTGACCAGGTCCGCCCGCTCGCCCAGGGCGCCCGAGGCGTCGATCGGATGCACCGCCACGCTCCCGGAGCCGTAGTTGGCGCTCAGCAGCCACCGCCCGCTCGGATGCACCGACAGATGGCACGGCGCCGCACCGCCGGTGCTCCGGCTGCCCAGCACCGTGCGGTCGGCACGCCGGATCGCGGTCACCGCGCCGTCCTCCCGCTCGTCGACCGCGTACAGCGTCCGGCCGTCCGGATGCACCGCCAGGTACGACGGGTCCGGCACGCCCGTCAGCGTGCCCTGCCCCGTGATCCGGCCCGTGCCGGGGTCGTACACGGCCAGGCCGATGCCCGTGCCGCCGCCCGGCGCGGAGGTGTAGGTGCCGAGGTAGAGCGGGCGCGGCCCGGACGCCGTCCGGTCGGCCCGCCGGGACGGCCCGGCCGCCGTCCGCGAGGGGGTGGACCCGCCGGACGAGTGGCCCGCGCCGCACGCGGCGAGCGCCACGGAGGCGGCGGCGCCGCCGAGCGCACCCACGGCGCCGCGCCGGCTCCAGCCGGTCCCGCGCGCCCCTTGCCCGTCCCTGCCCATGCCCGCACCCCAAGGTGTCGTCCGCCTCACCGGTCGTGACGGCCACCCTCGCAAGCCGGACCCGACGCGTGCAACATCTGGTGCGGGGCGCGCGCCACGGCCGCCGGGCGCCCCCTGTTGCGATCCGCCCGGCCCCGGCGCCTGCTGCGATCCGCCCGGCCCTGGGTCCGCGGCGATGCCTGTGGCCGCGGGCCCGGGCTGGGGTGATGCCTGTGGCGGCGGGCCCGGGCTGGGGTGATGCCCGTGGGGGCGGGCCCGGGCTGGGGTGATGCCCGTGGGGGCGGGCCCGGGCTGGGGTGATGCCCGTGGGGCAGGCCCGGGCCGGGACGACTCCTGTGGCCGCGGGCACCGGCCTGGCGATGCCCGTCGCCGCGGCTACCAGTCGCCGTCCGTCACCGGCTTGCCCGGGGCGTCCTTCAGCGGGTGGATCTGGTGCGGGGCCGGGGCCTGCCACGGGTCGTGGTCGTCGCCCAGCCAGTCGCCGACCGGCTTGACCGACTGCAGCGGGTCCGCGGGGGCCAGATCGTCGGCGTCGGCGTCGTAGTAGTCGTACCAGGGCAGGCCCGCCCGGGTGTACGCCGCCCGGTCGACGGGCGAGGGCGGCGGGGCCTCGCCCGTGATGCGGCGCCACTCCGGCGGGGTCACCAGGTGCACGAAGACCCGCCCGGCGGGCTCGGCCGCCCAGTCGGACAGCGGGCGGTCGTCGCGGTAGACCTCCTGACGCAGGGAACCGCCCACGCCGAGCCCCATCGCCGCCGCGGCGCGCGGAGCGGCCCCCGGGGCGGCGGGCGCCGCACCCGGCGCGGGCGCCATGGCGGGCAGGGCGCCGCCCGGCGGGGGGCCGCCGTAGCCCCCGGTCATGGTCCGCGCCATCGCCTCCGCGAGACGCCGCTGCTCCTCCCGCCACCGTGCGAGCGCCGGCTCACCGAGCGGGAACGACTGCACCTGCACGCCGCCCCACACCTCCTCGCCGGTGACCTGCCCCTCGACGGTCGCGCCGAGGCCGAGCGGCACCGCGACGAACTGCCGCACGGTGCCCCGGCCGGAGTTGATGCCGTCCAGCCAGGGCTGCCGGGGCAGGACGACGTAGTTCTGCGGGTCGCGCGAGAGCCGCCCGGTCCACGCCTTGCCGGAGACCGCGCACACCTTGCCCGCCCCGATCTGGAGGGCGGCGGGCTCGCTGCTGCCCGCGAACGACAGCCACATCGCCTCGCGCAGATACACCGGCAGCATCACGCCCCCGCGCGCCCGCCACGCCTCGGGCACGGTGTCCGGGTAGTCGGCGACCCGGCGCACCGGGAACTCGCCGAGCCCCGGCGGCAGCGCATGGGTGCCCGACTCGGGCAGCCGCAGCGTGCGGATGAACCGCACCGCCACACCCCCCGGCAGCCGCAGGGTGTTCCCGTCGATCCGCACGCCACCGTTCATCCGCACGCTCCCTCAGTGGTGCCTTTTCGGACACCGCGCACGCGGTGCCGTCACGGAGAACGCCGGATCCCCGCCCCGCGGTTCCACCGCAGCCGCTCCGGAATCCGGGCCCGCAGCCGCCGGCCGCCCCGCCGCAGCCGGCGCGGCAGCCCGAGGCGCTCCCGCAGCCACACCACCCAGGGGAGCCGTTCACGCTGCTCACGGGTGTGCCGGTCCAGCTCCTCCAGCAGCCGGCGCGAGCGGTGCTCGGTGTCCAGCTCGTCGAGCATCCGGTTGACCTCGGTCAGCACGGCGCCGCTCAGCTGCCAGTGCCGGGGCTCGTGCTGGACCTCCTTGAGCAGCAGCTCGGCCACCTTGTCCCGGGTCGCCGCGGCCTGCCGCAGCTGGATGGTCAGCCGCTCCTCGGCCGACTCGGCGCTGACGCTGGTGTGCGTGGTGACCAGCACCGCGAAACTGACCACCGCGTCGGCGATCTGCGACAGCAGCTCCTCGATGGCCGCCCCCACGTCCTGGGGGAACAGCGGCTCCGGATCGCGCTCCTTGGCCAGGTCGGTCAGCGTGCGCGCGAGCACCCGCAGCACGACCGTGCAGATCTCCAGGGTGTCCAGGCCGGTGCGCAGCACCACCCGGTGCAGCAGTCCCTCGCGCACCCGCGGGTTGAACCGCAGACTGTCCTCGGCCTGCCGCAGCGCGGCGTCCACCTCGGCGATGGCGTGGTCCAGCCGGCGCGCCTCGTGCAGCCGGGCCGCCGCCAGCTCGTAGGACGGGCGGCCGGCGGCCTGCTCGCCGACGCGCAGCATCATCTGCCGCACCCGCCGCGCCAGGTCGTCGATGGACTCGCCCGCCTCGTCCACCCACACGGGCGGGGCGAGCAGCAGGTTGAACCCCATGCCGACGACGGCGCCGATCAGTGTCTCCAGGACGCGCGCCCACGCGGTCGCGCCGTGCGTGGTCACGCCGAGGATCAGCATGGCGCTGATCGCGACCTCCTGGACGTACTCCTCGACGCGCACCAGATGGCCGACGGCCAGCGCGGCCACGATCACCAGCGCCAGACTCCACCAGGTCAGGCCCACCAGCAGGCTGAACGCGATCGCCACCAGCACGCCCGCCACCACCGCGTTCACCCGGCGGATGCCGTTGGTGAGCGTCGCGTACAGGGTCACCTGGACGACCAGCAGCGCGGTCAGCGGTGCGGTCAGCGGAGCCGGCTCGGGACTCAGCCGGACCGCGACGACGTAGGCGACCGTCGCCGCGGCCGCCGATCGCAGTGCCTGTACGACCGCGGGGTCCCGCCGCCACTGCCACAGCCGCCCGAGCCACTGCCTCAGTCGCTCGAGGGTGGGCGTCCACTCACGTACATCTCGCATCCCTTGGCCTGTTCCCGTTCCCCTCCGACCTCGAACGCCTCATGGCCGAAACCGAACGCCTACGGCCCACCGTGACAGCCGGGCTGCACCTCCCCGGCGGTGTTCGCGGGCCGCACGCGCCCCAGAGGGCAGCGGTGTGCGGCCCGCGTCACCGCGTTTGGCGGCGGCGGCCCGAGCTTCCACGTGATCTCCGGGATCCGAGGCGACCTGCGGGAACCCGTGACCGGCCGGTCAGGCGCGGATCTTGTCCAGGAAAGCGAACAGGTTCGCCGTCGTCCGGGCGATCTGCTCCTCCTCGGTCAGACTCTCCTCGAACCGGGTGCCGTTCTCCGGCACTTTCTTGCCACGGACGTAGAGGGAGCAGGCGAGGTCGGTGCACATGTACAGCCCCACCGAGTTTCCCTGCCGCCCCGCCGCGCCCGTCTTGCGCGCGGTCATCAGCGACACGCCACCGCGCGGATGGGACGTCAGGCACAGGGCGCACAGGCTGCGCTGCATCAGGGCCCGCCGGGCGGGTGTGAAGCGCAGCGCGACGCCGACCGGCTCGCCGTCCCGCTCGGTGACCAGATGGGCGCGGTCCGGCGCGCCCGGATCACGCCAGCCGAGGAAGTCGAGATCGTCCCAGGGCCGCTCGTCGAGATCCCGGGGCACCGCGAGACGCTTCGCCTCGCCCTTCGAGCAGTTGATGAACGAGTTGCGGATGTCCCGCTCGGTGAGTGATCTCATGACTGCTTCCTGGTATCCGATCCTAGGGGCCCTAGGTTTTCACCTAGGTTAGGCAGGGGTGAGGAGCGGACGCCAACGGATTTTCCGAGAACACCATCCTGCGGGCGCGAAGGGCGCGAAGGGCGCGAAGGGTGCTGCGGTGCGGCGCGGCCTTCGGTGTCGTCCCGTCGGCGGCGGGCGCGGCCTCGTTTGCGACCGTGCGGCGGGTGGGTTGCCGGCGCTGGTGCCGGCGTGCACGCCCCGCCGGGGTGCCCGGCCCCGGACGGGGCGGCCGCCGGTGGGACCCGCGGCTGCTCGGCCACGGGACGCGCCCAGCGTCAGGGGCGGGCGGGGCCACGCTCCGGCCGCGGGTACCGCCTATCCGGCCGACGGTGAAGCCGGTGCCGGCGGCCAGACTCCGGCCGCCAGCACCCCGGAGGCGTAGGCGCGGGCCACCAGTTCCGTGCGGTTCGCCGCACCCCAGCGGGCCGACAGCCGCCGCAGGTGATAGGTCACGCCGTCCGTCGTCAGGCCCGTCTCCCGCGCGGCACGGGCCGTGGTGGCGCCCTCCGCCAGCAGCGCGAGGATGCGGGCCTCCGCCGGGGTGACCCGAGCGGCCGGCCGGTCGCGCTGCGGGCGTTCGCCGAGCACCCGCAGCATCACCAGCAGCGTGGGCGTGTCGTCGGCGGTGTCACTCACGGGGTCGGCCGTCAGCTCCCCGAGCCGCTCGGTCCCGTCGGGCGCCGGCCAGCGCACGGAGACCTGGTAGCGGGAGCGGTGACGCAGCCGCAGCGCCTGCGCGATCCGCTCGACCTGCGCCTCCTCCAGTGGCCGGAACAGCTCCAGCACCTGGCGGCCGCGCAGCCGCCCCGGCGTCGTACCGCACTCCGCGGCCATCGCCGGGTTGGCCAGCAGCAGCCCGCCGTACACGTCGCACACCGCGACCGGCACCGCCACCCGGTCGAAGAGCGCCAGCGCGCGGTTGCGCCACACCACGGCCTCCTGCCGACCCCAGTCCACCAGCACCTCCAGCCACTCGGCGCAAGGGCGACCCCCATCCGCGCACTACACAATCATGTAGCCGGCGCGCACGGGCGGACGGGGCCCGTCGACCAGGCTGGAGCGCAGCACGTCCTTACCGCGAAAGGCAGTTGTCGCGCCATGCCCCCCACCGCAGCGCATCCCCGGACCGCCGCCCTCCCCGGCGTCCCCGTCGTCGACATCACCGCCACCGGCCCCGGCCCCACCCCGATCCAGCAGGTCATGGACCTGATGCGGGAACACGGACCGGTGCTGGTGCGCCGGCTGCACGGACGGGACACCCTATTCGTCGCCGACGTCGACCTCGTCACCGACCTCGCCGACGAACAGCGGTTCGCCAAGCACGTGAGCCCCGCGCTGGAGAACGTCCGTGAGTTCGCCGCCGACGGCCTGTTCACCGCGTACAACGACGAACCCAACTGGGCCAAGGCGCACGACATCCTCATGCCGGCCTTCGCGCTCGGGTCGATGCGCACCTACCACCCGGTCATGCTGAAGGTGGCGCGCCGGCTGATCGCCGCCTGGGACCGCGCCGCCGCCGAGGGACGCCCGGTCGACGTCGCCGACGACATGACGCGGATGACCCTGGACACGATCGGGCTGGCCGGTTTCGGCTACGACTTCGGCTCCTTCGAGGGCGACCGGCCGCACCCCTTCGTCGAGTCGATGGTCCGCTGCCTGCACTGGAGCATGACCCGCCTGGGCCGCACCCCGGGCGAGGACCACTCAGCCGCCGACGCCGCCTTCCGGGACGACGCCGCCCATCTCGCCCAGGTCGTCGACGACGTGATCGCCTCCCGCACCGTCACGCGGGCCGGTGCGGGCGCCCAGGACGCCACCGACCTGCTGGGGCTGATGCTCACCGCCGAGCACCCCGCCGACGGCACCACGCTGGACCCCGCCAACATCCGCAACCAGGTCATCACCTTCCTGATCGCCGGCCACGAGACGACCTCCGGCGCGATGTCGTTCGCGCTGTACCACCTGGCCAAGGACCCGACAGCCCTGCACCTCGTACGGCGGGAGGTCGACGCGCTGTGGGGCGACACCGCCGACCCGGAGCCGACGTACGAGGACGTGGGGCGGCTGCCCCGCACCCGGCAGGTGCTCAGCGAGGCGCTCAGGCTGTGGCCGACCGCCGCCGCGTTCAGCCGGCACGCCCTCGAGGACACCCTGCTCGGCGGGCGCGTCCCGCTGCGCGCCGGACAGGCCGTCACCGTGCTCACGCCGATGCTGCACCGGCAGCCCGTGTGGGGCGACAACCCCGAACTCTTCGACCCCTCCCGCTTCGCGCCCGAAGCCGAGGCGGCCCGCCCCGTGCACGCCTACAAGCCCTTCGGCACCGGCGAACGGGCCTGCATCGGGCGGCAGTTCGCCCTGCACGAGGCGACCATGCTGCTCGCCATGCTGGTCCACCGCTACCGGCTGCACGACCACGCCGGCTACCGGCTCGACGTCAAGGAGACCCTCACCCTCAAGCCCGAGGGCTTCACGCTCACCCTGACCCCGCGCACCGCCGCCGACCGCGCCCACCCGCCGCTGCCGGGCGCCGTCCCCGCCCAGGCGGCGCGGACGGTCGCCCCCGACACCCTGCCCGCCCGGGTCCGCCCCGGCGTCGGCGCGCTCCTCCTGCACGGCAGCAACTACGGCACCTGCCGCGCCTTCGCCGCCCAACTAGCCGACGAGGCCACGGAGCTGGGCTGCGCGACCGAGGTCGCGGCGCTGGACGCGTACGCGAGCGGACTGCCCACGGACCGGCCCGTGATCATCACCGCCGCCTCCTACAACGGGCGCCCCACCGACGACGCCACGGCCTTCACCGCCTGGCTGGACGGCGACCCCGACCTGACCGGCGTCACCTACGCCGTCCTCGGCGTCGGTGACCGCACCTGGGCCGCCACCTACCAGCACGTGCCCACCCGCATCGACGAACGCCTCGCCGCCCTCGGCGCCGTCCGGCTCACCGACCGTGCCGCCGCCGACGCCTCCGGCGACCTCACCGGCGCCGTGCGCGACTTCACCGTACGGCTGCGCGCCGCCCTGCTGGAGCGGTACGGCGACCCCGACGCGGCCCCCGTCCAGGGCGACGAACCGGCCGCGGCGTACGAGGTGCGGACCCTCGGCGGCGGTCCCCTCGACGCGCTCGCCGAGCGGCACGCGCTCGTGCCGATGACCGTGACCGAGGCCTGCGACCTCACCGCCCCCGGGCATCCGCGCCGCAAGCGGTTCGTCCGCGTCGCGCTGCCCGACGGCGTCACCTACCGCACCGCCGACCACCTCACGGTGCTGCCCGCCCACCCGCCTCGTCTCGTCGAGCGTGCCGCCGCGGCCCTCGGCGTCGGCCTCGACACGGTCCTGGACATCCGCCCCACCCGCCGCCGACGCGACGGGCTCGCCGTCGACCGGCCGCTGACGGTGCGCGAACTGCTCACCCATCACGTCGAGTTGCAGGAGCGGCCCGGCCCCGACCGGATCGCCGCCCTCGCCGCGGCCAACCCCTGCCCGCCCGAGCGTGCCGCACTCGCGTCCCTCCCCGCCGACGACCCCCGCACCCTGATCGACCTGTTCGAGGACCACCCGGCCCTGCGCGGGGCCCTCGACTGGCCGGCGCTGCTCGGCCTGCTCACCCCGCTGCGCCCGCGCCACTACTCGATCTCCTCGTCCCCCGCCGCCGACCCGCGCCACGCCGACCTGATGGTCTCCGTGCTCCAGGCACCGGCTCGCTCGGGCAAGGGTGACTACACCGGCACCGGGTCCGGTCATCTGGCCGCCGTACGCCCCGGGGACACGGTGTACGCGCGCGTGCAGCCGTGCCGGGAGGCCTTCCGCGTGGACCACGCCCACCCGGTCGTCCTGATCGCCGCCGGCACCGGCCTCGCCCCCTTCCGGGGCGTGATCGCCGACCGCACGGCGGCCCTGGCCGCGGGCGCCGAACTGCCGCCCGCGCTCCTCTACTTCGGCTGCGACGCACCGGACGCCGACTTCCTGCACGCCGAGGAGCTGCGCGCCGCCGAGGCCGCCGGCGCGGTGTCCTTGCGCCCCGCCTTCAGCGCGGCCCCGGTCGACGGACAGATGTTCGTCCAGCACCGCATCGCCGCCGACGCCGAGGAGGTCGGCCGGCTGCTCGACGCCGGCGCCCGCGTCCACGTCTGCGGCGACGGGGCGCGCATGGCTCCGGGCGTGCGCGAGGCGTTCCGTACGCTGTACCGGGGCCGCACTCCGGGCACCGACGACGCCGCGGCGCAGCGGTGGCTCGACGGCCTGGTCGCCGCCGGGCGGTACGTCGAGGACGTGTACGCGGCCGGGTGACGTGGCGGTCCGCCCCGGCGACCGGCTTACCTTTCTCCGTGAACTAAGGGGTGGGGAAAGTGTCCTCCCGCCCCGAACGGCGATAGGGTGCAGGTCGGCAGGGGCGGAAGGAGCCACATGGCGGGGCGGAACGGGCGCACGGTGCGCGATCTGAGGCGGGCCAACCGTACGGCCGTACTCCAGCGCCTGTACTTCGACGGGCCGCTCAGCCGTTTCGAGCTGGGCCCGGCCACCGGGCTGAGCTCCGGCTCGATCAGCAACGTCGTCGCCGATCTGATCGCCGACGGCCTGCTGGAGGAAGCCGGCAGCGTCGACTCCGACGGCGGGCGCCCGCGCACCCTGCTGCGCGTCGCCCCCGGCAGCGGTCACATGATCGGCGTGGACGTCGGCGAGACCCGGGTGCGCGTCGAGCTGTTCGACCTCACCCTCACCGAACTGGCCCGCGCCGAACGGCCGCTGGAGCGGCGCGGATACGCCGTCGAGGCGATCGTCGGCCACATCCGCGACGGCATCGCCGAGGTGCTCACCGCCTCCGGCACCGGCGCGAGCGCGCTGCTCGGCGTCGGCATCGGCGTCCCCGGCATCGTGGAGCACACCCCCGAGCTGGGGGCCGTCGTGCACGGCCAGACCATCGGCTGGGACGCCGCCCCGCTGGAGGCACTGCTGCGCGCGGGCTCCCCGCTGCCGGACACGGTGCCGTACTTCATCGACAACGGCGCGAAGACGCTCGGCCAGGCCGAGATGTGGTTCGGCGGCGGGCGCGGCGCCCGCAACGCCGTCGTCGTGCTCTTCGGCTCCGGTGTCGGCGCCTGCCTGGTCACCCCGGACGTGGAACACGGGCGCGCCGTGGAGTGGGGCCACCTGACCGTACGGGTGCGCGGACGGCGCTGCCGGTGCGGCGCCCTCGGCTGTCTCGAGGCGTACGCCGGGGCCGAGTCGCTGCTCGCCCGCTGGGCCGAGGAGGGCGGCAGGCCCCCGCAGGGCGGCGACGAGGAGGCGGACCTCACCGCCATGCTCGCCGCGGCCTACCCGCCCGACGGCACCGCGCCCGACCCCGTCGCGCTGGCCGTGCTCGAGGAGACCGCCGAGTACCTGGGCGCCGGCCTGTCCGACCTGATCAACCTCTTCCAGCCCGAGCGGATCCTCATCGGCGGCTGGGCCGGGCTCCAGCTCGGCGCCCGCTTCCTGCCCGCGGTGCGCCGCCACGCCACCGCCTACGCGCTGCGGCACCCGGCCGAGAAGGTCGCGATCGAACTCGGCCGGCTCGGCCCAGACGCGGTGACGGTCGGCGCGGCGATCCTCCCGCTGGCCGACTTCTTCGGCCGCGGCGGCCGCCGCGCCGAACCCGCCGCGCAGAGCCCGGAGCCGGCCTGGCGCACGGCGCTGGGGGACCGGGTACCGCGCTGACGACTGCCCCTGCCGGGGCGAGGGCTTGCCTGCTGCGTGCGCGGGCCAGGACTGACCGCTCGCGGCCTGGATCGTGCGGTGACGGCCGTGCGCCCGGTCATGGTGACGGCCGTTCACCCGGTCACGGTGACGGCCTGCCGGCCGTTCGGCCGGTCACGATGACGGCCGTCGTGCCGGTCACGATGACGGCCGTCCGCTCGGTCACAGTGGCGGCCGCGTGCCCGGCCGAGCAGACGTCTGTCCCCGCCGTGTCGGCATCCGGCCGCCCGGCCGTCAGCCCGGCGGCTCGTCCGGGAGCGGATCGGCCCGGCGGCCCCTGCGGGACCGCTCAGCCCGACGGCTCGTCCGGGACCGGCTGGTCCTGGTCGGCGCCGCGCGGCTGCTGCTGCGCGCCGTCGGGACCGGTGCCGGCCTCGTCGGTGTCCGGCAGAGCGTCGCCCCGCCCCTCGTCCTCGGCGTCCTGACCGGGCCGGCCGGCCGGGTTGGGCACCTCCCAGGGGTCCTCCTTGCCGTCGGCCTGCTGGTCGGGCAGGTCGCGCGGGACCGGGTCGGCGTTCTCTCCAGGTGCCTCGGCACGATGTGCGGCCACGACATGCTCCTTTCGGCTCGTCCGGCCCCCGCGGGTACCTCCCGGCAGGGCTGCGAAACCCCTGCTCAGCCCACCTTGCGGCCGGCCATCGGGGCCGTCTTGGCGCCCGCGCCCTGCTGGAGGCCCTCCAGGAACTCCTGGATCACGTCCGTCGCCGAGCGTTCCGGCCGCCAGCCCAGTTCGACCCGGGCGCGGGTGCAGTCCATCAGGGGCAGCCGGAGCACCGCGTCGAAGAGGTGCGGGGAGGCCGGCAGCAGATGCAGGCCCCATGCCGCGGCGATCGCCGAGCGTGCCGCCGTGCGCGGCAGCCGCACCGGACGCGCGCCCAGCAGCTCGCCCAGCACCCGCGCGTCGAGCGGCGGCTCGGCGGCCAGGTTGAAGGCGCCGCGTACATCGGAGGCGACCGCGAGCTGATAGGCGCGGGCCGCGTCGTCGGTGTGCAGGGCCTGGACCCTCAGCCCCGGGACGTCCGGCAGGAAGGGCAGCAGCTCGGGGCGGACCAGCGGGCCGGGCAGGAAGCGGCCGCCGAAGATCCGGCGCTGCTCGCTCGCCGACTCCCGCTTGAACAGGAACGCCGGCCGCATCCGCACCACCCGCGTCCCGGCATGTTCCCGCTCGAAGGTGTCCAGCGCCCGCTCCAGATACGCCTTCTCCCGGCAGTACGCGGCGTCGGGCCAGCCGTGCGTGGGCCAGGACTCGTCGACCGCGTGGTCCTTGGGTCCCGGCGAATAGGCGCCGACCGACGAGGCGTGCACCAGCGCGGGCACCCCGGCGGCCGCCACCGCGTCGAACACCCGGATGCTGCCGAGCACGTTCGTCCGCCAGGTGGTCGCCGGATCGTGCGTCGGCTGAAACGCCCACGCCAGATGAATCACCGCGTCCGCGTCCGCGAAGCGCTCAGCGAGCCCGGCCCGCTCCGAGGCCAGGTCGACGGCCGACCACTCGGTCTTCGGCGGGGACCAGTCCGGCACCCGGCGGGCCAGCCCCAGCACCGATCCGACCTGGGGGTCCTCCGACAACAGCCGCACCACGCTGGTGCCGACATTGCCGGTGGCGCCCGTGACGACGATCCTGCTGCCCGAGGTGCTGCTCACCTTCGGCTCCCTTCTGCGCGGCGGCTGGACGGCCCGGGTACCCGCCGCCCGGCCGCACACGCAGCCGGGCGGCGGCCATGACCTCCGGGGTAATCGACCCGCGCCCCGGCCGCCGCGAGGATGAGGGACGTACCCGCCCACCGCATCGCAGGAGGACGTCCCATGCCGTACTTCGCCAGCCCCGTCGACGGCACCCGGCTGCACTACGTCGACCACGGACCGGCCGACGGACCCGTGCTCGTCTTCGTCAACAGCGCCTACTTCGGTACGGACATGTGGGAGGCGCAGACGATCCCGCTCGCGGAGGAGGGGTTCCGGTGCGTCGGCCTGGACCGGCGCGGGCACGGCCGCTCGGACGACGTGTGGGGCGGCTTCGACCTGGACAGCCTCGCCGACGACGTACAGGGTCTGCTCGACCACCTCGACCTGCGCGGCGTCACCCTCGTCGCCCACTCCGTAGGGACCGTGGAGGCCGTGCGCTGCCTGACCCGGCACGGCACCGAGCGGGTGGACCGGCTCGCCCTGGTGTCCGGGGTGGCCCCCGGCCTGGTCCGGTGCGCCGACCACCCCGACGGCCTGGAACCCGAGGCGATGCGGGCGTTCAACGACACCGTGCGACGGGACCGCTCGGCGTTCTTCGCGGACGGCGCGGACTCCTTCTTCGCCCGTGACCTGCCGGGCAACGAGCTGTCCGACGCGTATGTGCAGTCCATGGTCCGCGCCTGCCACGTCTCGACACCCCGCGCCGGGACCGCGCTGCGCGAGCTGATCGCCGGGCTGAACATGGCGCCGGAGATCACCAAGCTGGACCTGCCGGTCCTGGTGATCCACGGCACGCACGACACCTCGGCGCCCCTGGAGCTCACCGGCCGCCGCACGGCCGAGCTGGCACCCGACGCCACGCTGAAGGTGTACGACAACGGCGGGCACGGCCTGTTCGCCACCCACGCCGGGCAACTAACCTCGGACCTGCGGGACTTCGCGTCAGCCGGCTGAACCGGACCGGCCCGCGAAGGCGTTCACGCCCGTCAGCCCGGCCGAGAACTCCCACAGCCGGGCCGCTTGCTCCGGGTCGGTGGCCCAGGCCTTGACACCGGTGGTGCCGCCCTCGACGGCCGGCTCGGCGATGTCGCAGTCCTCCAGGTAGACGCCGCCCATGCCGTCCAGCTGCGGTGAGGTGGCCGCCCACACCTGGGTGGCCGCGCCCTGCTCGGGGGTCTTGAAGCCCTCCGGATCGAGCACGGTGCCGTTCTCGTCGATCCAGCCGCGCTCGATCATCTCCTCCTTGGGGAGGTGCCGCTGGAGCGGGGTGAGGATGCCGCCGGGGTGCAGGGAGAAGGCGCGCACGCCCCGGTCCCGGCCGAGCCGGTCGAGGTGGACGGCGAACAGCGCGTTGGCCGTCTTGGCCTGGCCGTAGGCCTCCCACTTGTCGTAGCCCTGCTGCCAGTGCGGGTCGTCCCAGCGGATGCCCGAGAAGTGGTGGGCGCGCGAGGAGACCGACACGACGCGGGCGCCGCCGGGCTCGATCGCCGGCCACAGCCGGTTGACCAGGGCGAAGTGTCCGAGGTGGTTGGTGGCGAACTGCGCCTCCCAGCCCGGCCCGACCCGGGTCTCGGGGCAGGCCATGATGCCGGCGTTGTCGATGACGTAGTCGATGCGGCGACCCGAGGCGAGGAAGCGGTCGGCGAAGCCGCGCACGCTGTCCAGGTCGCCGAGGTCCAGGTCGTCGACCTCGACGCCCTCGATACCGGCCAGGTTCTCCTGCGCGGCGGCGGGGCGCCGGGCGGGCACCACGACCCGGGCGCCGGCCTTGGCGAGGGCGCGGGTGGTCTCCAGCCCGAGGCCGGAGTAGCCCCCGGTGACGAGGGCGAGCCTGCCGGTGAGGTCGAGGCCGGCCAGGACGTCGTCGGCGGTGGACCGGGCGCCGAAACCGGAGCCGATCTTGTGCTGTGCGGTGATGACGCTGTCGCTCATGCCCGGCACGCTACGAATTGGAGCGCACTCAAAGTCAAGCGCCACTCCCTGCCCGGGGGCCGAGGGGACGAAAGTCCCGGTGCCGGCCCCTGCCGGGGGCTGGGCGGGGCGGCCCTGGCGTCGCTCCGGGGCAAGGGGCTGAGCGGACGAGAGTTCCGGCGCGGCTCCGTGGCTGGGGGCCTGGGCGGGGCCGGTCCGGCGTCGTTGCGCGGTCGGGGGGGCTGGGCGGGGCGGCCCCGGCGTCGCCTTCCAGCCGGGGGCATCGGCGCGCGAGGGGCCGGTTGTGGCGTCCCGAAGGGGCCGGGACAGGAAAGTGCCCCGACCGGACGGGGGGATGCCGGTCGGGGCTGACTGTGGTGGGCGCGGATGGCGGTCGCCTCTCGGCGAAAGGCTCCACAGGGCTTCAGCCGAACGATCGTCCCTGTGGGCAAAAGGTGAGGCCCGGGGACACTGTCCCATCCGCACCCACGGTGGTTTCAACGGACGGCTACCGGCCGGTGTTCCCCGGCTTGTCGCCGTTTGAGGTGATCT
Organism: Streptomyces sp. NPDC028635; assembly: GCF_040637635.1. Classification (NCBI taxonomy): domain Bacteria; kingdom Bacillati; phylum Actinomycetota; class Actinomycetes; order Kitasatosporales; family Streptomycetaceae; genus Streptomyces; species Streptomyces sp. NPDC028635. Next base: position 91,992 of record NZ_JBEZWX010000011.1, read on the forward strand.
GCGTCACGGGGGAGGGGGCGGCGTCCTCGCTGTCGCCGTCCCGGCCCGGTACGGCCTCCGCCCAGATGCTCTCCGCCTCCAGCAGCAGCGTCCCCAGGACCGTCGTCACCGAGGCGCCCAGGCCCACGTGTTCCTGGAGGCTCTTCTGCAGCCGGCACCGCAGCTCCTCCATCTCCTCCTCCCGCCGGTCGTCGCCCGCCGGCGGCCCGGCGTACGGATCGCCGAGCCGGTCCGCCTCGGCGTGGCAGGCGTCCCCGATCAGCTCCAGCAGGCTCGCGTACAGCCGCAGCGCCTCACCCTGGGGCGGGGCCGGGGTGCGCGCGTCGTCGGCGGCGACCGCCAGCGCCCGCGTCAGTGCCGTGACATGCCCGGCGACCCGGCTGAACCGTTCGTCCTCCGAGCGGGGCGGCACCCCCTGCGGCACCCGGTGCAGCGCACGCAGCGGCGCGGAGGTCAGGCGCAGACTCTCCTCGCTCCAGGCGCGGGCCGAGCCCAGTCCCCGGCACCGCCACTGGAGCCGGTCGGCGGCGTGCGACCACTCGCTGGTCACCGAGGCGTCCCAGTCGCCCTCACGCAGCCCCGACGCGACCAGGTGCAGCGTGTCGCCCGCCTCCCGGGCCAGCGCCGACAGGTTCTCCCGTACGTCGCGCAGATGCACCGGCGGCAGCACGAACGCATTGACCGCGACCCCGATCACCGCGCCGAGCGCCGCCTGGCCTATGCGATGGCCGACCGCCGACGCCGACACCGGGCCCGCCGTCAGCGTGAAGATGGCCGTCGTGGCCATGTACACGCCCTGATCGCCGAAGCGCGGCCAGTTCGCCAGCAGCATCAGCAGCGGCAGCGACAGCGCGAGCGCGCCGGTCGTGTCGTCGGTCACCGCCTGTGCGCCCGAAGCGATCAGCGCGCCCGCGCAGATCGCGGCGAACTGCTGGGCGCCCCGGCGCAGCGAGCTGTAGACGGTCGCCTGCACCAGCACCACGGCCACCCAGGGCGCCATCAGCGCCATCGGGTCGTTCAGCCAGATCCGTGCCACCACCCACGCCAGCAGCCCGGCCGCGGCCGCCTTCAGCGACTGCACCACCAGATCCCGCTCGCGGCCCGGGCCGCGAGCGGCCGCGCTCACCGCCCGTCCGATGGCCTGGGCCTCGCCCCGTACGGCGTCCGTCGCTCGTGTCATGCGCGACGGGTATCCCGCAGGTGCGTACCGATCACCCAAGGGGGCTGTCGTCGAGGCGGGCGAGCAGATCAGCGGGATCGGCGTAGACCGCCTGCGCGCCCGCCTCCTCCAGATCGGCACGCGGGATGCCCCCGCACAGCACGCCCACGCAGCGCACCCCGGCGCGACGGCCGGCCTTCATGTCCCACACCGTGTCGCCCACGAACACCGCCCGCTCCGGACGCACCCCGGCCAGTTCCAGCGCGTGCTCGACGGGCTCCGGGGCGGGCTTGCCCTCCTCGACGTCGTCGGAGCTGGCGGTCGCCGTGATGGCGTCGTCGGCGTCGATGGCGGCGCGCAGCGCTGTGAGCTCGGGACCGCTCGCGGAGGTGGCGAGGACCACCGCCCAGCCGTCGCCGTGCAGCCGCTTCAGCAGCGCCCCGGCCTCCGCCAGCGCGGGCAGCCGGTCGAAGTACTGGCCGTACAGCGCCGTGTGCGCGGCGCTGAGCCGGCCGTCCTGGTCCTTGTCGCGGTCCTCGCCCAGCAGATGGGCGATCAGATCGTCGGAGCCGAGGCCGACCGCCCGGTGCACGGCGTGCATCGGCACCCGGTGGCCCGCCTGGCGCAGGGCCTCCCACCAGGTGACGACATGCAGGTGATTGGTGTCGACGAGGGTTCCGTCGACGTCGAAGACGGCGGCACGGTCCATGCGGTGATCCTTTCTCTCGCGGCTCGCACGGGTACCACGTCAGGCACCCGTCACTCCGGACGGCACGCGGCCGGTGCCGGTCCAGGCGAGCAGGTCGTCGGCGGACCAGGTGGTGACGACACGTTCGGCGGGCACCCCGCACTCCTCGGCGCGGGCGCAGCCGTTGATCTGCCAGTCCAGCTGGCCGGGCGCGTGGGCGTCGGTGTCGATCGAGAACAGCGCGCCCGCCTCGACCGCGCGGCGCAGCAGGCGGCGGGGCGGGTCGAGCCGTTCGGGGCGGCTGTTGATCTCCACCGCGGTGCCGGACTCGGCGCACGCGGCGAACACCTCGTCCGCGTCGAACTGCGACTCCGGGCGTCCGCGGCCCGTGACCAGGCGCCCGGTGCAGTGGCCCAGGATGTCGGCGTGCGGGTTGCGGACGGCGGCCACCATACGGCGGGTCATCGCCCGGGCGTCCATCCGGAGCTTGGAGTGGACGGACACCACCACGACGTCCAGCTCGGCGAGCAGCCCGGGCTCCTGGTCGAGGGAGCCGTCGTCGAGGATGTCGCACTCGATGCCGGTGAGCAGCCGGAACGGCGCCCACGTGCGGTTCAGCTCCGCCACCACGCCGAGTTGCTCGCGCAGCCGCTCCGGGGACAGGCCGCGGGCCACCGTCAGGCGCGGCGAGTGGTCGGTCAGTACGGCCCAGTCGTGACCGAGCGCGGCGGCCGCCCGGCCCATCTCCTCGATCGGGCTGCCGCCGTCGGACCAGTCCGAGTGCAGATGGCAGTCACCGCGCAGCGCCGCCCGCAGCGCCTCACCGCCGCGTACGGGGGGAGCCTTGCCCGCCTCCTCCTCCAGCTTCCGCAGGTACCCGGGTGTCTGCCCGCCCAGCGCCTCCTGCACGACCTGCGCGGTCTTGGGGCCGACGCCCTTGAGCGACTCCAGCGTCCCGCCCCGCACCCGCTCGCGCAGCTCCTCCTCCGGCAGCTCCCGCACCACGCGCGCCGCGGTACGGAAGGCGCGGACGCGGTACGTCGGTTCCTGGGCCCGCTCCAAGAGGAACGCGATGCGCTCCAGAGCCGCGACGGGGTCCATTGCCACCTCCTGCCACCAGGGTTCCCCAGGTGGTGGGGGTCCGCACGGTGGCGTGTCCGCCGTCTTCGTCTGCGGGTGGGTGGGGGGTTGCTCGCGCCGTTCCCCGCGCCCCTTTTTTTGCCTGCGGCGGCCCCTTGCTGTCCGGTGGGTGGTCGCGGTCTCGCCCGCGGCCGGTGGTCACGGCGGGGCCGGGGCGCCTGCGGATCGTCGTACCTCCCGTCGCGGGTGCGGGTGCCGTGGGTCGTTGTTTGTGGTGGGTGGGCTCGGGTACTGCGATGGCTCGATCGTGGTTCGCTGTGGAGGAGGTCCGTCATGCCAGGTCCGAGCCCGACCGGTGGCAAGGTCGCCGTGGTCACCGGGGCCGATTCGGGGATCGGGCGGGCCACCGCCGTACAGCTGGCCCGGGCGGGTATGGACGTGGGGATCACCTGGCACACCGACCGCGAGGGCGCCGAGGAGACCGCGCGGGAGGTCCGCGCGCTCGGGCGGCGGGCGGAGGTCGAGCGGATGGACCTGACCCGGCTGCCCGGCGACGCCGACGCCGTCGACGCGCTGTGCGACCGGCTGGGACGGCTCGACGTGCTCGTCAACAACGCCGGTACGGGCACCATGACGCCGTTCCTCGATCTGGACCTGGACACCGTGCGCGAGGTGCTGGACGTCGATCTCGTCGGCCCGTTCCTGTGCGGGCAGAAGGCCGCCCGGCACATGATCAGGCAGGGCGACGGCGGCCGCATCGTGAACGTGACGTCCGTGCACGAGCACCAGCCCCGCGTCGGCGCCGCCCCCTACTGCGCCGCCAAGGGCGGCCTCGGCCTGCTCACCCAGGTGATGGCGCTGGAACTGGCCGAGCACCGCATCACCGTCAACGCCGTCGCCCCCGGCGAGATCGCCACCCCGATGACCGGCCAGGAGGACACCGACGTGCACACGGAGTCCCGGCCCGGTGTGCCGCTGGGGCGGCCCGGCGACGCCCGCGAGGTGGCCGCCGTCATCGCGTTCCTGGCGGGCCCCGACGCCTCCTACGTCACCGGCGCGTCCTGGGCCGTGGACGGCGGCATGCTGCGCATGGGGCCCCAGGCCGGCTCGCACCTCGACAGCGACGCCTGGCGCCGGCCCTGAGGTGCCGGCCGTGCGTCTGCGTACCGTCTCCTGCGACCGTCCCGGCTTCCGGAGCGTCCGTCACGGCCGCGGTTTCCGGTATCTGGACAAGCAGGGACGCCCCCTCGCCGATCCCGGGCAGCTGGCCCGCATCCGCGCCCTGGCCGTCCCGCCCGCCTGGCGGGACGTGTGGATCTGCCCCTGGCCTAACGGCCACCTTCAGGCCGTCGGCACCGACGACGCCGGGCGCCGCCAGTACCTGTACCACGAGGAGTTCCACGCCCGGCAGCAGCAGGCCAAGCACGAGCACGTGCGCGAGATCGCCCGCGCGCTGCCCGACCTGCGCCGCCATGTCCGCGCCGACCTCGCCGGACGAGGCCTGAGCCGCCCCCGCGTCACCGCCTGCGCGGTGCGCCTGCTGGAGCGGGGCTTCTTCCGCATCGGCAGTGACCGGCACACCAGGAACAGCGAGACCTACGGCCTGACCACCATGCTGCGCGAGCACGTCACCTGCGGCCGCGGCGAGATCGCCTTCTGTTTCCCGGCCAAGGGCGGTACCGAGATGGTGCGGGCCCTGGTCGACGAGGAGGCCTACGCCGTCGTACGGGCCCTGATGCGGCGCCGGCGCGGCGGCGAGCGCCTGCTGACGTACTGGGAGCGCGGCGCCTGGCGCGAGCTGCACGGCGCCGACCTGAACGAGGCGCTGCGCCGGCTGTCCGGCACCGACGTCACCGCCAAGGACTTCCGCACCTGGCACGCCACGGTCCTCGCGGCCGTCGCGGTCGCCGTGACCGGTGAGGACGGCAGCGCCACCGAGGCGGCACGGCACCGCCAGACCGTGCGGGCGGTCAAGGAGGTCAGCCACTACCTGGGCAACACGCCCGCCGTGTGCCGTGCCTCCTACATCGACCCGCGCGTCTTCGAACTCTTCGCACAGGGCCGGACGATCGCCCCTGTGCTCACCCGGCTGGGCGAACACGGGGCGTTCGGGCGTCCGGCCACGCAGGGCGCCGTGGAGGCGGCGGTACTGGAGCTGCTGGACGGACGGTCCGGATGACCCGTTCGTCCCGGTTCCGCTCTACTCTCGATGACATGACCGAAGTCGCGAGCCCTCACATCTCCCAACCGCGCATCACGGTGCTCGGTGTTCAGCCGGGCACGCCGCCGTTCCGCATCGTGGAAATCGACGGTCAGGTCGTCGGTGAGGCGACGGGCGTCGTCGACGTCCTCGAGGCCGCCGCCGCGTACGGCATCCAGGTCCACGACCTGGAGGACCCGGATGTCGTGCGCTGGGTCGGCGGGGACAAGTTCACCTGGACCCTGCGCCGCCGCTGACCGCCGGGCGGCTCAGCCCAGCGTCCACTTCTGGTTGGCGCCGCCGGTGCAGGTCCAGATCTGCAGCCGGGTGCCGTTGGCGGAGTTGCCGCCGGTCACGTCGAGGCACTTGTTCGCCTGCGGGTTGACGATGTCGTGGGCGGCGGTGACGACCCACTGCTGGTTCGTGCCGCCCGAGCAGTCCCACAGCTGCACCGTCGAGCCGTCCGCCGTCCCGCGGTCGGTGACGTCCAGGCACTTGCCGAGCGCGCGCAGGGTGCCGTCCGACCCGGCCGTCCACGCCTGCGCGGCGGTGCCGTTGCAGTCGTAGAGCTGGACGGGTGTGCCGTTGGCGGAGTTCGCCCCGGCGACGTCGGCGCACTTGCCGGCCAGGCCCCGGACCGGCACCCCGGTGGCCGTGTTGCCGGTCGTCACCGAGACGTGGTCGACCACCAGCTGCTGCGGGAAGACGGTCGAGCCGTCCGGGTCGCCGGGCCAGTAGCCGCCGACGGCGAGGTTGAGGATGAGGAAGAACGGCTTGTTGAACACCCAGGTCTTCCCGCCGAGGTCCGCGGGGGTGCGGCGCTGGTAGACCGTGCCGTCCACCGACCAGGTGATCGAGTCGGGGGCCCAGTCCACCGCGAAGGTGTGGAAGGCGTCGGCGAAGGCCTGGCCGCCGGGCAGCGTGTAGGCCGCGCCGATGCCGCCGGAGCCCGAGTAGCCGGGGCCGTGGATCGTGCCGTGCACGGTGGCCGGCTCGAAGCCGACGTTCTCCATGACGTCGATCTCGCCGGAGTCCGGCCAGTTCACCGGCGTGCCGAGCATCCAGAACGCGGGCCACATGCCCTGTCCGCGCGGGATCTTCATCCGGGCCTCGACGTGCCCGTACTGCGCGGTGAACCTGCCTGCCGTGTTCAGCCGCGCCGAGGTGTACTGGCAGCTGCCGTACCAGCACTGATAGCCGGCCGGGTTCTCGCGCCGGGCGGTGATGACCAGATGGCCCTGCCCGTCGAGAGCGGCGTTCTTCGTGCCGGACGTGTAGTACTGCCGCTCGTGGTTGTTGACGTTGTCGCCGGTCTCCAGCTGCCACTTCGAGGAGTCCACCGGCGCGCCGGCGGGTCCGTCGAAGGTGTCGGAGAACACCGTGGCGGCGGCGACCGGGGCCGCGTCGGGAGCCGTCGCCCGGGCCGGGACCACCGCGGCGGACGCGGCGAGCGTGGCGGAGGCGGCGGCGAGGAGACATCTGCGGAGCAGGCGTGGGCGGGCCACGGCTCTCCCTTCCGTCCGGCGGCCCGTGTGCGCGGGCCGGCCGGACCAGGTGGGGGTGGGGGAGTGGTGCGTGTCGCCTCTTGATTTAAGGAGTGAAGTAAGGGGGCGTCAATACCCTGGTACGGACCTGGAGTTGACGGGAGGGGCGGGCGCCCCTCACCTCACCGGTCGCGTCGGCTGCGGCCCGCCCGCGCGTGCACCGCCCGTCCCAGCCGCCGTCCCAGCAGCAGATAACCGACCAGCGCCCCGGTGGTGTTGAGGATGACGTCGTCGATGTCGAAGGCCCGGCCGGTGATCATCGCCCCCTGCGCGAGCTCCACCAGCAGCATCACGATCGCCGTGAGCAGCAGGACCCGCAGCACGCGGCGGGCGCGCGGCGCGACCAGCGGCACCAGCACCCCGAACGGCACACCGAGCAGCAGATTGCCGCCGATCTGCTTCACCGCGTCGCGCAGGGACGGCTGGTCCAGATACGCCTTCAGAGAGCGCCCGGGATGCAGATTGGTGTGCGTGAACGCTTCCGAGGCCGGGGAGGGCCGCAGCGTCAGCCGGGCCAGCACCACGGCGAACGCCACCATCAGGACGAACGCACACGCCATCACCAGCAGCCGCACGACCAGGCGCAGCGGCCCCTGACCGCCTTCCGGCTGCCGTCGCGCGCGGGGCTTGCGCCCGGCGAGGGGCAGCCGGGCCATCGTGGTTTGCCTCCAAGTTCCCTGCATGGCAAGGCGGTTACCCGCGATCCGCCCGGCCACTCCGCCGCTCGCCCCCGGCCGTGCGGCCACCGGCCGGTTTCCGTTCCTGCGCTCGGGGCACTCCGGGTGCAGACCCGCGCGTGCCGCCGCCCGGCGCGGCACGCGCGGTGCTTGGATGCCCGCAGGACTTCGGGCGACGGCGGCGAGGAGGTGGCGCGGTGCGGACGCGTACGGCGCTGGGCGCCGCGGGCGAACTGCTCGCCTGGTGGGCCGCGCTCGCCGTGCTGTGGCTGATGCTGATCAGCGCCGTCTACCCGCTGGAGTTCGCGGTGGGCGGCGGCGCGGCGGCGGTCGGCGCCGTCGCCGCGCGGGCGGCCCGGCGGGCGGTGACCGAACGGTGAACGGCTGGCTCCTCGCGGCGGCCGTCGTCCTCGCCGGCGGCGCCGGGGCGGCCCTGTGGGGTGTCGCCACCGGCCCGTTGCGCCGCCGCGTCGTCGCCCAGAACCTGTCCACCGCCCTGGTCTGCCCCGGCCTGCTGCTGCTCTCCCAGGGCTATGAGCGCACCTCCTACGTCGATCTCGCCCTGCTGCTCGCGCTGCTCGGCCCGGTCGGCACTCTCGTCTTCGCCCGGCTGCTCGCCGACGAACTCGCCGACCACCCGCCGCTTGCCCGGGGCGCGACCTGGGCGTCCGCCGCCGTCGGCGCGGTGAGCGTCGTCGCCCTGTGCGCGGCGACCGGGCCCGGCCGGGCCATGGTGAAGCTGCTCGTGGTCGGCGCCCTGCTGATCGCCGGCAACCTGATCGCCTCCCGCGCCCTGTCCGGCGGGATCACGGGGGTGCGCGGTGGCTGACGCGTACTGCCCGCGGCGGCCCGTGCGGGGCGCGCCGTTCCGCTCGCGCCGAGTGGGGCCGCGGCGGCCCGTGCGGGTCGCGTCGTGGCGGGTCGCGCCGTTCCCCGCGCCCCTTGACCGCCTGCGGCCGTCGCGGGGCGTCGGCCGGTCGGGGGCCGGTGTGCGCGAGGAGGGGAGGTCGCGGTGACCGATGCCGTCATCGTCGTCGCGCTGGTGCTCGTCGCGGGGGCCGCGACCGCCGCGGTGGCCACCCGCGACCCCGCGCGGCAGTCGCTGGTGCTCTCCGTGCTCGGCCTGGTGCTCGCCGTGCTGTTCACCGTCCTCCAGGCACCGGACGTCGGCCTGTCCCAGCTCGCGGTGGGCGCCGCGGTCACCCCGCTGTTGCTGCTGCTGACGGTCCGCAAGGTCCGCCGCCGCGCCAAGGACGCCGGCGGCAAGGGGAGCGCCCGGTGAGCCGCCGGGCCCGGATGTGGCTCGTGGCGTTCGGCGGTGCCGGCCTCGCCGCGCTGCTCGTCGCCGCCTGCCTGGACCTCCCCTCGTTCGGCGGCCGCAGTCACCCCTACGGCGACCGGGCCGTACGCGCCGCCCTCAGCCGGCACACGGCCAACACGATCGCGTCGGTCAACTTCGACCTGCGCGCCTACGACACCCTCGGCGAGATGAGCATCCTGTTCGTCTCCGTGCTCGGCTGCGTCGTGCTGCTGCGCCAGGCCCGCGACGAACACCGCGCCGCCCCGCAGCCCGCGGACGTGGCCCGCCCGGTGCGCCGCTACGCCCTCGTGGTGCTGCCCGTCGCCGTGCTCACCGGCCTGTACGTGATCGCGCACGGACAGCTCAGCCCCGGCGGCGGCTTCCAGGGCGGTGTCGTCACGGCGACCGCCCTGCACCTGCTCTATCTCGGCGCCGACTACCGCGCCCTCGAACGCGTCCGCCCGCTCGGCCTGTACGAGGCCGGCGACGCGCTCGCCGCCTGCGCCTACCTCGTCACCGGCCTCGCCTGCGTCCTCGCCGGCGCCGCCTTCCTGGCCAACACACTGCTGCCGTACGGCACCTTCAACACGCTCTCCTCCGGCGGGCTCGTGCCGCTGCTGAACGCGGCCATCGGCATGGAGGTCGCCTGCGCGATCGTCGTCCTGCTCGCCCGCTTCCTGGACCAGGCCGTGGAGATCGTGGAGGAGCCGGGGAACGGGCAGGGAAAGGAGAACGGGTGACCGACGTGATGCACGTCCTGCCGTACCTGGTCGCCGCCTGGGTGTTCCTGGCCGGCGCCCACGGCCTCGCCACCAGCCGCAACCTCATCCACGCCGTGGGCTGTCTGTCCGTCTGCCAGGCCGGCACCTACGTTTTGCTGCTGGCGGTCGGCTACCGCGACGGCGCCACGGCACCCGTGTTCTCCGACATCAAGCCCGGTTCGCGGCCCGTCGTCGACCCGGTCGTGCAGGCGCTCGCGCTGACCGACGTCGTGGTCGGCGCCACGGTCACCGCCCTGCTGCTCGCCCTCGTCGTGCAGATCGCCAAGCGGCACGGCACGGTCGACCCCGACGAGCTGTCCGAGTTGCGCGGCTGATGCACCATCTGATCCCGCTGCTCGTCGCGCTCCCCCTGCTCGGGGCGGGCCTGCTCGTCGCCGGGGGCCGCCGGCTGCCCCGCCCCGCCGCCGAGACCGTCGGCTGTCTGGTCTCCGCCGGCACCCTCGCCCTGGCGCTGGTGCTGCTGCTGAACTCCTCGCCGCCCATGGTGGAGTGGGTCGGCGGCTGGCTGCCCGTGAACGGCGAGAGCGTCGGCATCGTCGTCGTCGGCGACGGCCTCGGCCTCGGCCTCGCCGCGCTGGCCTCCCTGCTCACGCTGGCGGCCCTGGCGTACTCCTGGCGCTACTTCGACGAGCCACCGCGCCGGCACGCCGGGTCCTTTCCCGCGCTGATGCTGGCCTTCCAGGCCGGGATGTGCGGGTTCGCGATCGCCGGTGACCTGTTCAACGCGTTCGTGTTCTTCGAGCTGATGAGCGTCGTCGCCTACGCCCTGACCGGCTACCGCATCGACGAACCCGGTGCCGTGCAGGGCGCCCTGACCTTCGCCGTCGTCACCTCCCTCGGCGCGTACGCGACGTTGATGGGCCTCGGTCTGCTGTACGGGCGCACCGGGGAGCTGTCGATGACGGCGATCGGGCGCGGCCTCGACGCGCACGGCAAGCCGGACGCCCTGGTCCTGACCGCGTTCGTGCTGGTGTTGACCGGGCTGATGGTCAAGGCGGCCGCCGTGCCGTTCCACTTCTGGCTGCCCGACGCGCACGCCGTCGCGCCGACCCCGGTGTGCATGCTGCTGTCCGGCGTGATGGTGGAACTCGGCGTGTACGGCGTGTGGCGGGTGTACTCCACCATCTTCTCCGGGCCGGGTGGTCTGCCCGCATCCGACGCGGGGCACGCCCTGGTGGTGCCGGGCGCGCTCAGCGCCGTGGTCGGCGCGGTGATGTGCTGGTACCAGCGGCACGTCAAACGGCTGCTCGCCTACTCCACCGTCGCCCACACCGGCCTGTTCCTGCTGGGCATCGGACAGCTCACGCCCGAGGCCGACGACGGCGTGGCGATCTACCTCCTCGCTCACGCCGGGGTGAAGGCTGCGCTGTTCGCCTGCGCCGGCCTCCTCCTGGACCGCTTCGGCAGCCTCGACGAACAGGCGCTGCACGGCCGGGCCCGCCGGATGCCCGGGGTCGCGCTCATGTTCGCCGTCGGCGGGCTCGCCCTGGCCGGGCTGCCCCCGTTCGGCACCGGTCTCGGCAAGGCGGTCGGCGAGGAGGCCGCGGGCGGCGCGCTCACCGTGCTCTACGTCGCCGTCTCCGCCCTCACCGCGGGCGCGGTGCTGCGGATGACGGCACGGGTCTTCCTCGGCCTCGGTCCCAGGCCGCAGGAGAGCGGGGAGTACGAGACGACCGGCGCCGACGAGGAACCGGAGACCGGACACCGGCTCAGCCGGGTCCCCGACACCATGCGGGCGGTCCCGGCGCTGCTGCTGGCCGGCTCGCTCGCCGTCGGTGTGGTACCCGGCTTCGGCACGGCCGTCGCCGACGCGGTGAACGAGGCCGGCTCCGGCGGGCTGCGCAGCGACGTGCACTGGACGCTGCCCGGGGTGCTGCTGGGCCTGCTGTCCACGCTGCTCGCCGTGGCCCTGGCCGCGGTCGCCGTCACCCGCCCGAAGCTGCTGGCCGCCCCGCGCCGGGCGCTGCCGCTGCGCCGCCTGCAGTCCGGGCACATCGGCGACTACGTGGCGTGGGTGCTGGTGGGCACGACCCTGCTGGGCGCGCTCGCCCTGCCCGGGGTGCTGGGCGGCTGATCACGCGCCGCCGTAGGACACGTGCACCTCCTTGAAGCCGAGCGAGCGCAGCAGTCCCTGGAGCATGGCGGTGGTGTTGGCCTCGGCCCGCGTGGTCAGTCCGCTGCCGCGGGCGGCTTCCCCGATGTGCCGCACGGCCAGCTTCTGCACGGCCTGCTCGCTGTTGGGGTTGTCGGAGAACAGGTCGCCGAGGCGGTCGAGCAGGCCGCGTTGCTTGGAGACGGCGTAGGAGTGGTCGGGGTCGAGGGCGGGCCGGCCCAGCTGTGCGTGCGGCAGGCGCAGTGTCGCCGTGGTGCGGTCGGCGTCGACGCGTACGTCCCGCTCGCCGAGCCGGCCGAGGTCGACGTAGGCGTCGACGGTGCCCGCGCCGACGTACAGGGTGCGGGTGCCGCGGATGGCGTCCGGCAGGAACCGGGCGTCCTTCTCCAGGTCGACGACCACCTGGAAGGTGCCGGAGGCGGCGTCGTAACGGCTGATGTCGCGCACGGACTTGAGCAGCGCGGGACCGGAGCGGTCATGGGTCTCGGTGCCGAACAGGTCCCGCAGGCCCGGCAGTACGCTCAGCCGCAGCCCCGCGAAGAACACGGCGAGCACCAGCGCCAAGGACAGCAGCACCTTCGCCCAGCCGGGCAGGCGACGTGACGGACGGGCGGGTGGAGCGGGGGCATCGGGCATGACGAGGGCCCTCCTTCCTGAGGTCCGCATGCCCGCCGAGCCCGGTTCCAGACGGCCCTGTCGGCCCTCGGCGTGCGGGCCGGTCACCGGACGGACGGACGCGACCACCACACCCCCTCGCCCCGGGTGAGCCCCGACCGCGTACAAGGGTGATGTCCTCGGGAACCGGGAACCGGGAGCCGGAAGGGGGGCTGGGTGATTTCGAGGAGTCGGCGCTCCCGGTGCGGTGGTCGGCGGCCGGCGCGATGCCCTGAGGGCCCCGCGTCACAGGCGGGGACAGCCGGTGGCCGACCGGGCGTAGCCGAGCAGCAGGCGCAGCGCCGTGGCACGGTCCACGGCGGCGTTGCGGCTGACGATGTGCAGGCCGTAGCCGTCCTCCAGGGTGACCAGGTTGCGGGCGACGTCCGCCACCGGTTCGGCGAGGGTGAACTCACCTGCTGCGGCGCCCAGTTCGAGGATCGTCGAGTAGAGCGCGGTCTCCCGGGCGAAGAGCGAGCCCATCAGCGCGGCGTGGGCGGTGCTGCGGTCGGCCAGGCCGTGCAGTTCGTACAGCAGCCGGTGGTCCGCGTCGTCGGCGTGGGCGGGCAGACCGGACTCGGCGGCGGCGCGCAGCCGCTCGACCGGGTCGCGCAGGGCGTCGGTGACGGCGTGGCGCCGGCCGAGGAAGCGCTCCACGGCGCCGCTGTGCACCTCGAAGACGAGGTCGTCGAGTTCCGGGTAGTAGTACAGCACCGACCCCGCCGAGACGCCCGCCTCCGCGGCGATGTCCTTGATCCGCAGCGCGGCGATGCCGCGCTCGGAGATCGCCCGGCCGGCCGCCTCGATCAGCGCCTCGCGGCGCGCGCCCTGGTTCTTCGGTCTCGCCATGCCCGCCATTCTTTACCGGCCGGTTCGAGTTGTTCAAGTGGCTCCTGCTTGAGCTTCGCGAGGCCGGATCGCGTTTCTTGAATTTCGATGCAAACAATCGCCGCCGCGCGGCGCCTCCGCCGCGCGCATCAGCGTCTTCGAGCGCATCAGCGTCGTAGAGCCGCACAACTCCCGCGCCCGCTCCGGCGAGCCCGTGCGAGACGCCGAGAACCGTGCGAGACGCCGAGAACCGTGCGAGACGCGGTGAGTTCGCGCCGGAGGCCGTGGCCCCGGCGGCCCCGAGCCGGCTGCGGATGCCTACAGATGGCCGGATGTCGCCCCCGGGCAGCCCAGGGCCGCGTCCCGTGTCGGCTGCGGGGGCAGCAGCCGGGCGAGCCCGGTCAGCCGCAGGACCCGCAGGGTGAGGGTGTGCGTGCACACCAGATGGATCCGGCCGTCCCGCTCCAGCACCCGTCGCCGGGCCCGGTACAGCAGCCGCAGCCCGGAGCAGTCGAAGAACTCCACCCCGCTCAGGTCGATCACCACCCGGGGCGCGGGGCCGGCGGTGGCCCGGTCGAGGTGCGGGGCGATCTCGGCCGCGGCGGCGATGTCGATCTCGCCGCGGAACTCCAGCACCGTGTGACCCCGGTCGGCGCGGACGCGCAGATGACGCGTGGGCGGCGCAGGGTCCTGCTGCACGACGGCATCGCCTCCAACCCGCTGCGTGGACGGGAACCCCAACAGGGGCCCCCGTCCTGCAAGTTACCCTCGGCCGACAGTATTTGAGCATGTTCGATTGACATATGTCGTCGAATTGCGGCCGAGTTTGATCGGGAGGCCGGCCGGCGTCCTGCGGCTCGGTCCAGGACCAGCGCCGTGCCGGATCACGCGTCGGCGGCCGCGTACACCCGGTCCCCTCCGACGTACGTCAGCGCCACCCGCGTCTCGCCGAGCTCCCGGGCCGGGACGGCGAACGGGTCCCGGTCTAGCACCACCAGGTCGGCGAGGGCGCCCGCGCGGATCTCGCCCGTGTCGTCCAGGTGGTTCACATGGGCCGAGCCGGCCGTGTACGCGGTGAGGGCTGCGGCCAGGGTGAGCCGCTCGGCCGGCAGGAACACCGGGCCGTCGCCGCCCGGTTCCACGCGGTTGACGGCGACATGGACGCCCTGCAACGGGTCGGGGCTGCTCACCGGCCAGTCGCTGCCCGCGGCCAGCCCCGCGCCCGAGCGCAGCAACGAGGCGAACGGGTACTGCCACGCGGCCCGTTCGGGGCCGAGGAACGGGATCGTCAGCTCGTCCATCTGCGGTTCGTGCGCCGCCCACAGCGGCTGGATGTTCGCCACCGCGCCCAGACGTGCGAAACGCGGCACGTCGTCGGGGTGCACGACCTGCAGATGCGCCAGATGCGGGCGGGTGTCGCTCGGCCCGTTCGCCTCCCGCGCCGCCTCGATCGCGTCCAGCGCGTCCCGTACGGCCCGGTCGCCGAGCGCGTGGAAGTGGCACTGGAAGCCGAGCGCGTCCAGTTCGGTGACGTACTTCGGCAGCAGCCCGGGATCCACGAAACTCTTGCCGCGGTTTCCGGTGGCGCAACCGCACCCGTCCAGATACGGCTCGAGCAGCGCCGCCGTGCCGTTCTCCGCGACGCCGTCCAGCATCAGCTTCACGCTGCCCGCCCGGAACCGCCCGTGGCTCAGATCCGCCCGCCTCTCGACGAGTTCGGGGATCTGCTCGGCGCCGCGCTCCCGGTCCCACCACAGCGCGCCGCGCACCCGTGCGGTGAGCGAGCCGTCCCGTGCGGCGGCCCGGTACGCCTCGGACGGGTCGGGCATTCCGGGGAAGTTCCCGACGAGCGCGTCCTGCCAGGCGGTGATCCCGAGCGCGTGCAGGGTGCGCTGGGCGTGCAGCAGCGCCGCCCTCAGGTCGGCGGGCGTGGCCGCAGGGGCGAGCCGCCCGACCAGCTGCATCGCCCCTTCCTGCAGCGTCCCGCCCGGCTCGCCGGAGACATCCCGTTCGATCCTGCCGTCGGCCGGGTCGGGCGTGTCCCGGGTGATGCCGGCGAGGGCGAGGGCGCGGCTGTTCACCCAGGCGCCGTGATGGTCCCGGTTCGGCAGATACACCGGACGGTCCGGTACCACCGCGTCCAGCAGCTCCTTCGTCGGCGTACCGCCCGGAAACGCCTCCATCGACCAGCCGCCGCCGGTGATCCACTCCCGCTCCGGATGCGCGGCGGCGTACGCCCGCACGGCCGCGACGCTCTCCTCGGCCGTCCTGGTGCCGGTCAGATCGCACTGGGTCAGCTCCAGGCCGGCCGGCACCGGATGCACGTGCGCGTCCTGGAAGCCGGGCAGCAGCAGCCGCCCGGCGAGGTCGACGACCTCGGTGCGCGGCCCGGCCAGCTCGCGCAGTTCGTCACCGCCGAGCGCGGTGATCCGGTCACCGGTGACGGCCACGGCGGTGGCGGCGGGCCCGGCGGGTGTGAACACGAGGCCGTTGAGGAAGAGCAGGTCGGCGTGCATGGGTTCCTTTCGGTGGTGGGGCGGGTCACGGGGCGGCGGTGAGCAGTTCTGGCGCGTCGGCGTCGGTGCCCCGGCCGGTGCGGAAGTACGGCGATCTGCGCCCCCACTTCGCCCAGGCCGCGGCGGCGCAACCCGAGGCGATCATCATGATCGGCGTGAGCAGCAGGAACCAGCCGTTGTCGGCCCGCAGGGCGAAGTGGTCGGTGGAGGTGAAGAAGGACCAGCCGAGGTATCCGCCGAGCCCGAGGAGCGCGGCGGCGCTCAGCGCGGGCAGCACCACCGCCCGCACCCCCTGCCAGGGGTCCGTGCGCAGCAGGGCGCGGAAGCGGACGGCGGCGGCGAGCGCGGTGAGCGCGTAGGACAGGGCGACGACGATCCCGACGGCGTTCACGGTCGCCATGATCATGTCCGACAGGCGGGGGATCACCAGCGACAGCGCGGCCACCGCCACGGCCAGCGCCCCGATCAGCAGCGTCCCGGCCGCCGGGGTGCCGTAGCGGGGGCTGACCCGGGACCACACCGGGCCGAGCGTCGCGTCCCGGCCCATCGCGAACATCGCGCGGGCCGTCGGGATCACCCCGGCCTGCAGCGAGGCGACCGCCGAGAACATCAGCGCCACCAGCGGCAGCACGGCCAGCGGGCGCCCGGCCAGCCGGTCGCCGAAGAACGCCAGCCCCTCGGCCCCGTGGCCGACCAGCTCCGGCTCGCTCAGCACCCGCTGGAAGGCGAGGGAGCCGAGCAGGAACAGCGCCAGCATGGTCGCCAGCGTGATGAACCCGGCCCGGGACGCGTCGCGCGGCTCGCGCACCTCCTCGTTCACGCTGAACGCGGACTCGAAGCCCCAGTAACAGAACACCGACAGCAGCAGCCCCTGCGCGAGGGCCTGCGGGGAGGGCAGGGCGAACGGGTCGAACCACGCCCAGCGGAACGGGTGGGGGCCGGTGACCAGGCCGTATCCGCAAAAGCCCAGCAGCACGATGTACTCGAACACGAGCAGCCCGGTCTGCAGGCGGGCCGCGGTCCGGGCACCGCTCACCGCGGTGAGCGTGACGGCGGCCAGGACGACGATGCCGATCGCGGTGGTCTGCGCGGTCGAGCCGGGGTCCAGGGCCAGCCCGGCGACGCGGTGCAGCCCGGCGTCCCCGGCCAGTTGCAGCAGCGCCGAGCCGGTGACGGCCGTGGTGTACGCGAGGAACGCCACCGTCGCGACGATGTTCACCCACCCCACCAGGAAGCCCAGCCACGGCGAGAGCGAACGGCCCACCCACACATAGCCGTTGCCCGCGTTGGGCTCGACACGGTTCAGCCGTGCGTAGGCGCCGGCGATGCCCAGGACCGGCAGGAACGCCAGCAGCATGATCGCCGGCAGGTGCAGCCCCACCACGCCTGCCGTGACGCCCAGGCCGATGCCGATGCTGGTCGTGGCCGCCGTACTGGACGCGGCGATGGCGACGCCGTCGAGCACGCCGAGGGTTCTTCGCAGCGCGGGTGGTTGATGCGCCATGGCGGCACTCTCCTCGCACCAGGGGGCCCGGCGGGCCCCGGTGAGCGGACATGAAACTGCCGCCGGGCTTCACAGGTCAACGCTGTTGTCATAAGGTCGCGGCTCCCGGAGGCACCGCCCAGCCTGGAGGCGTTCCATGACCGACCGTGTCGTCCCGCCCGGCGCCCGCCGCCGCCGGCGGCCCACCAAAGCGGGCGTGGTCCTGTCCGAGGAGCTGATCGTCGCCACCGCGCTGCGGCTGATCGAGGAACACGGCGCCGAGGCGCTCTCGGTCCGACGCCTGGGCCGCGCCCTCGGCGCCGACCCCAGTTCCCTGTACCGCTACTTCCGGCACACCGACGACCTGATGCTCGCCGTCGCCGACGAGCTCATCGGCGAGACGCTGCGCACCTGGCGGCCGAGCGGCGACTGGCGGGCCGACCTGCGCGACCTGGGCCTGCGCATGCACGCCGGCGCGCTCGCCCACCCGCGGGCGGCGGTGCTCAGCGCCCACCGCGTGACCGGGCGCGAGCACGAGATCGCGGCGGTGGAGGCCATCCTCGGGGTGCTGCGCGGCGCCGGCTTCCCGGACGGGGACGCCGTACGCGTCTACCACGCCTTCGTCGACCAGGCCCTCGCCTTCGGCGCCCTCGACTCGGCGGGCACCGCCCTGCCGGCGACCGCCCGGGAAGCGGAGACGGCGGTATGGCGGGCCACGTACGCCCGCCTGCCGGCGACCACCCACCCCCACATCGCCGCCACCGCTCCCCACCTGATCAGCACCATGCGCCACAGCTCCTACCCCGCGGCCCTCGACCTCCTGCTGACCGCGGCGGCGGCCCGGCTGGCGGAGGTGAGCGGGCGGGCGGAGTGAGGGCGCGTCGTCCGCGAGGGCGGGAACGCGGCGGCCACACTGGTGGCATGACCACCGCAGCTCCCCGCACCGCCCAGCAGCGCAAGCGCGACACCCTGCACCGGCTCGAACACGAGGTCGACGCCTGGGTCGCGACCGCCGCCGAGGACGGCGCGGCCCCCTATCTGGTCCCGCTGTCGTTCGTGTGGGACGGCGCCACCCTGCTGTTCGCCACCCCCGCCGCGAGCCGCACCGGGCGCAATCTCGCCGCCACCGGCGTCGCCCGCCTCGGCATCGGACCCACCCGGGACGTCGTCCTTGTCGAGGGCACCGCCACGGCCGTGGAGCCGCACGACCTGCCGGAGGAGGACGCCGAGATCTTCGCCGCCAAGACCGGCTTCGACCCGCGCGAACTGACCACGCCCTACCTGTACTTCTACGTGCTGCCCCGCCGCGTCCAGGCCTGGCGCGAGGCCGGCGAACTCGACGGGCGGGACCTGATGCGCGACGGCCGCTGGCTGGTGACGGACTGAAACCGGGGTATCCGCAGGAGCGAGGGGCGGGCCCTGCCGCCCCGCGTCAACCGACCAGCGGAGGAGACATGGCCCTGTTCACGGCCGGCGTCGTGGTGCTCGACTGCGCCGAACCGGAGAAACTCGCCCAGTTCTACACGGAGTTGCTGGACGCCGAGCAGGTGGAGGCGACCGCCAACCGAGTGGAGATCCGCGCCGCGGAGGGCACCCGGCTCGCCTTCCGACGCGACATGAACGCGACCCCGCCGAGCTGGCCGCGCCCCGAGAACTCCCTCCAGGTCCACCTCGACTTCCTGGTCGAGGACCTCGACGAGGCCGAACGCCGGATCGTCGGCCTGGGCGGGCGGCCCGTGGACACCAAGGACGCGTCCGGCCCGTACGAGGAACGCGGTTACGCCGACCCGGCCGGCCATTCCTTCACCCTGCGCCGCGTCGCCCCCACCGCGCCGAAACTCGGCTGAGCGGCGGGGGCGGCCCGGGCGGTCGGGCGACGGCGGGGCCCGTCAGTCCCGGCCGCCCTTGTCCTGCACCGGCCAGACACCGGTCGAGCGCTCGATGGCCTTGGCACCTGTGCGGTCCACGGCGCTGCGCACCGCCGCGAAGATCGCGCCCTGGACCGCAGCGGCCAGCAGGATCTCGCCCCAGCCGCGGTCCGGGTCCAGCGCGTCGGGCGCGTCGTCCTCGTGCCGGATCAGCTTCCACGTCTTCTGGAACGCGAGTCCGGCCAGCGCGCCACCGGCCCAGCCGAGCACGAAGCCGACGGGCTTGTAGGCGAGGGGGAGCGTCTTCTTCTTCGTCTTGGCCACTAGGTCTCCTCGGGTGTGGGTGTCGTGGGGGAGTGCGGGATCAGGGACGGCCGCGGGCCGGCACCTCCTCCGCGTGGCGCACCGGTCCCGGCGCGGTGCCGTCCCCGAAGGGCCGCCCGCCGAGCCGCTCACGGTGATGCGGCGTCAGCCAGCCCGCGAGGTCGGGGCCGAGCGGCACGATGCCGGTCGGGTTGATGCCGGTGTGCACCTGGTAGTAGTGCCGCTTGATGTGGTCGAAGTCCACGGTGTCGCCGAAGCCGGGCGTCTGGAACAGGTCCCGGGCGTACGCCCACAGCACCTCTTTCTCGGCCAGCTTCCACCGGTTGCACTTGAAGTGGCCGTGGTAGACCGGGTCGAAACGCACCAGTGTGGTGAACAGCCGGATGTCGGCCTCGGTGATCGTGTCCCCGACCAGGTAGCGCTGCCGCTCCAGCCGGGCCGTGAGCTTCTCCAGCCGCTGGAAGACGCCGGTGCAGGCCTCCTCGTACTCCTCCTGCCCGGTGGCGAAGCCCGCCCGGTAGACGCCGTTGTTGACGTCCTCGTACACCTCCGCCATCACCGTGTCGATCTCGTCCCGCAGACTTTCCGGGTACAGATCGGGCGCCCCGGGGCGGTGCAGCGCCCGCCACTCGGTGGCCAGGTCCAAGGTGATCCGCTGGTAGTCGTTGGTGACGAGCCGCCCGCTGGGTACGTCCACGATCGCCGGCACGCTCACCCCGCCCGGATAGCCGGTCTCGCGCCGGTCGTAGGCCTCGCTCAGATGGCGGATGCCGAGCACCGGGTCGCGGCCGTCCGGGTCGAGCGTGAAGCGCCAGCTGCGGTCGTCCTGCACCGGGTCGGCGATCCCCATCGACAGCGCGTCCTCCAGGCCGAGCAGCCGCCGCGAGATCACCGCACGGCTCGCCCACGGGCAGGCCCGGCTGACCACCAGCCGGTACCGCCCGGCCTCCACCGGCCAGCCGTCCCGGCCGTCGGCGGTGATCCGGTCCGCGAAATGACTCCTGGACCGGCGGAAGGCCTTCCTGCCGTACGCGCTGTTGCCGTCGCCGTCCCGCCCCATGACCCGCTCCTCACTCCTGCCGGGGGTGCGATCCTGCCCTTCTGCCTTCCCCGGGTTCCCCGAAACACCTCACCGGCACGGTGTGATCCCCCACGGCCGGGGCAATCGCGTCTTCGTGAGCGGTACACACACGCAACGTGACGCGGAGCGCCCGGCGGACCGCAGGACGCGGGTCACCGTCCTGGTGGCGCTGGCGGCGAACCTCCTCATCGCGGCCGCCAAGGCGGTCGGCGGCCTCCTCGCGGGCTCCCCCGCGCTGCTGTCGGAGGCGGCGCACTCCGTCGCCGACAGCCTCAACGAGGTCTTCCTGCTGGCCGCGCTGCGCCGCAGCCGCCGTCCCGCCGACCGGCGCCACCCCTTCGGCTACGGCAAGGAACGCTTCTTCTGGTCACTTCTCGCCGCCGTCGGGATCTTCGTGATGGGCGGCTGCTTCTCCGTCTTCCAGGGTTTCGAGGCCCTGCGCGACGGGGCGGAGGAGAGCACCGGCGGGTACGTCGCGGGCCTGGTCGTCCTCGGCGTGGCCCTGCTCGCCGAGGGCGCCTCGCTGCTGCGGGCCATGCACCAGGTGCGCCGCCAGGGCGGCGTGGCGGCCGGCCTGCGCGACCCGGCGCTGCGCACGGTCGTCGCCGAGGACGGCACCGCGGTGCTCGGCGTCGTCCTCGCCATGATCGGGATGGCGTTGCACATGGCCACCGGGCAGGTCGTCTACGAGGCCGCCGCCTCCTTCGCCATCGGCGCGCTGCTGGTGTGCGTGGCCTACCACCTCGGCCGCGAGGCCCGCGATCAGCTGATCGGGGAGGCCGCCGACCCGGAGGCGAGCGAGCGGATCCGGAGCCTGCTCGCCGGGCAGCCGGAGATCGACAGCGTGGAGGCGCTGTTCACCATGAAGACCGGGCTCGACTCCGCGCTCGTGGCCGCCCGCATCGACCTGGTGCCCGGGCTGGACAGCGAGCGGGTGGAGGAGGTCGCGGTGCGCATCAAGCGGTCCATCGCCGACGCGGTGCCCGAGGCGACACAGGTCTTCCTCGACATCACCGACCGCGCCGCGCGCGAGTCGTACGAAAGCCCCGCCGCGACGGGGGAACGCGGCGGGGCCTGACACTCACGTGCCCGCCCCGCGCCGGACCATGCACCCGGGCGCGGATTTTTCCGCAGAGGTGCGGCGAGTGCGCCGCGAGCGGCTCGTCCGGCCGGCCGGGGAGTCGCCTCGCAACGGCCGGCCGGGAAGTCACCTCACGCGCGGGCCGGGGGAGCGGGCCGCGTCATCCGGCCGGTTCGAGGACGAACACGGGGATCTCGCGGGACGTGCGCGCCTGGTAGTCGGCGTACGGCGGATACGCGGCGACCGCCCGCCGCCACCACTCGGCCTTCTCCTCGCCGGTGACCTCACGGGCCGTCATGTCCCAGGCATGGGGGCCGTCCCGCAGTTCGACACGGGGGTCGGCCTTGAGGTTGTGGTACCACACCGGGTGCTGCGGCGCGCCGCCCTGGGAGGCGACCACGGCGTACCGTCCCTCGTGCTCGACGCGCATCAGCGGCGTCTTGCGGATCTTGCCGCTCTTCACCCCGCGGCTGGTGAGGATGATCACCGGCAGGCCCGTCTCGCGCAGCGTCGTGCCGCGCGTACCGCCGGAGCTCTCGTACAGCTCCACCTGCTCGCGCACCCACTGTGTGGGGCTGGGCTCGTACTCGCCCTCCAGAGGCATGGCATCGGTCCTTTCGTCACTTGGCACGGTGTGCGTACCGCTTCTGTGCCGGACTGCAACACCGGTGCGCGGGCGTACATTTCCCCGGGTGCCCAACGGATCGCCGCCGCGCTGTCCGGGCCGGGACGGCCGGCCACGGAGTGAAGGGTTCCGGCCAGATTCCCCGGTCGGCCGATGTGGCCGAACTTCGCGTCGCAGCATAGATGCCCGAGGCATCTAATGAAGATCGAACGACGTACTCGACGTCTGCGAGGTCTTCCATGACGGACTTGACGCACCAGCCGGCACCCGTCGCCTTCCCGCAGGACCGCACCTGCCCCTACCACCCGCCCACCGCCTACGACCCGCTGCGCGCCGGCCCCCCGCTGGCCCGCGTCACCCTCTACGACGGACGTGCCGCCTGGCTGGTCACCGGGCACACCGTCGCCCGCGCCCTCCTCGCCGACCCGCGTCTGTCGACCGACCGCACCCGGCCGGACTTCCCCGCGCCCTCCCCCCGCTTCACGGCGGGCCGTGACCGCCGGGCGGCGCTGCTGGGCGTGGACGACCCCGAGCACCACGCCCAGCGGCGCATGCTGGTGCCCCGCTTCACACTCAAGCAGGCGAACGCGTTACGGCCGGACATCCAGCGGATCGTCGACGACCTGCTGGACGCCATGGTCGCCCAGGGGCCGCCCGCGGAGCTGGTCGGCGCGTTCGCCCTGCCCGTGCCCTCGATGGTGATCTGCGCGCTGCTCGGGGTGCCGTACGCCGACCACGAGTTCTTCGAGGAGCAGTCCCGGCGGCTGCTGCGCGGCCCGGGCGTCGAGGACGTCCTCGCGGCGCGCGACCGGCTCGAGGCGTACCTCGGTGACCTGATCGACGGCAAGGCCAAGGACGCGGAACCCGGCGGGGGCGTCCTCGACGAACTGGTCCACCAGCGGCTGCGCACCGGCGAGGTGAGCCGGGCCGACGTGGTCGCGCTGGCGATCATCCTGCTCGTCGCGGGCCACGAGACCACCGCCAACATGATCTCCCTGGGCACCTTCACCCTGCTCCAGCACCCCGACCGGCTGGCCGAACTGCGCGCCGACCCGGGGCTGCTGCCCGGCGTGGTGGAGGAACTGCTGCGGATGCTGTCCATCGCCGACGGTCTGGTGCGGCTGGCCGTCGAGGACATCGAGGTGGCCGGGACGACGATCCGGGCGGGCGAGGGCGTTCTGTTCGCGACGTCGGTCATCAACCGCGACGAGACGGTCTACGCCGACCCCGACAGCCTGGACTTCGGCCGCTCGGCCCGCCACCACGTGGCCTTCGGCTTCGGCATCCACCAGTGCCTCGGCCAGAACCTCGCCCGCGCCGAACTGGAGATCGCCCTGCGCACCCTCTTCGAGCGGCTGCCCGGCCTGCGGCTCGCGGTCCCCGCCGAGGAGATCCCCTTCAAGCCCGGAGACACCATCCAGGGGATGCTGGAACTCCCCGTGACCTGGTAAGAGGCTGACGCACCATGCGCATCCACATCGACAGGGACGTCTGCATCGGCGCGGGCCAGTGCGCCCTCGCCGCGCCGAACGTCTTCACCCAGGACGACGACGGCTTCAGCACCCTCGTTCCGGGCCACGACGGCCCCAGGCCCGACCCGATGACCCGCGAGGCGGCCCGCGCCTGCCCGGTGGGAGCGATCACGGTGGCGGCCCCGGCGGACTGACCCCGTCCCGTCCCGTCCAGTCCGGCGGCGGACCGGACGCGGCGACCCCGGCCGCGCGCCATCGCGGCGGGCGCCCCGCCGGGGCCTCCGGCAGTGGCGCGCGGCTGTGCCTCACGGCGGGCGTCCCGCCCGGGCCCCCGGCACCGGCGCGCGGCTGTGCCTCACGGCGGGCGTCCCGCCACGGGCCTCCGGCAGCGTCCACGAGTGCCACGACGTCGGCGGTCAGGGGTGGCGCCGACCCGGCGGGAGGCCGGCGTCGGCGACGTACCGGTCGAGGAGCACGAGCGCCGCGTCCACGGCCCGCGCCCGCAGGGCGAGCGGGGCCGCACGTTCCCGCTCCGGTGAACCCGGAGGCCCGCGGTCGCGGTCACACCGGTGATGATCTTCGAGTGCGCACGAACCCGTAGGCTCGCCACGTCAGCCACTGACCAAGGCAGGAGCAAGCAACGATGCAGTACGTGAAGCTCGGTTCCACAGGTCTGGACGTCTCCCGGATCTGCCTGGGCTGCATGACCTACGGCGTCCCGGACCGCGGCACGCACGAGTGGACCCTGGACGAGGAGGCCTCCCGGCCGTTCATCCGCCAGGCCCTCGACGCCGGGATCAACTTCTTCGACACCGCCAACGTCTACTCCGACGGCACCAGCGAGGAGATCGTCGGCCGGGCCCTGAAGGACTTCGCCCGCCGTGACGACATCGTGCTCGCCACCAAGGTGCACGGCCGGATGCGCCCCGGCGCCAACGGCGGCGGGCTGTCCCGCAAGGCGATCATGACCGAGATCGACCACAGCCTCACCCGCCTCGGCACCGACTACGTCGACCTCTACCAGATCCACCGCTGGGACCCGCACACGCCGATCGAGGAGACGATGGAGGCCCTGCACGACCTGGTGAAGGCGGGCAAGGTGCGCTACATCGGGGCGAGTTCGATGTACGCCTGGCAGTTCTCCAAGGCGCAGTACACGGCCGAACGGCACGGCTGGACCAAGTTCGTGTCGATGCAGAACCACTACAACCTCCTCTACCGCGAGGAGGAGCGGGAGATGCTGCCGCTCTGCGCCGACCAGGGCGTGGGCGTCCTGCCGTGGAGCCCGCTCGCCCGCGGGCGGCTCACCCGCGACTGGGGCACCGTCACCGGCCGCAGCACCACCGACACCTTCGGCAGCACCCTCTACCAGGAGGGCGACCGCGCCATCGTGGAGGCCGTCACCCGCATCGCGGAGGAACGCGGCGTCCCGCGCGCCCAGGTCGCCCTCGCCTGGCTGCTCCACCAGGACACGGTGACCTCCCCGATCGTCGGCGCCTCCAAGCCGCAGCACCTTCAGGACGCGGTGGCCGCCGTCGACCTGACGCTGACGGAGAAGGAGGTCGAGGAACTCCAGAAGCCGTACGTGCCGCACCCGGTCGCCGGTCACTGACCCGCCGGGCGCCGCGGGACGGCTCAGGCGCCGGTGCCCGCAGCGAACGGTGTCAGCGTCACCGCGGAGGCGTTGCCGCCGACCGGCACCGGGCCGCCCCGCCACGGCACCCTCAGCGACTCGCGCTCGTCGGGCGGCGTGACGAGCAGCGCGGCCGGAGTGGCCGTACGGGCCTCGCTGATCTCGGGGTTGGAGAAGGTCAGCCCGGCCCAGGCGCTGCTGCCCGGCGCCAGCGTCACCCGCGCCGCGGCCGTGCCGCTCCCGCGGCGCGGGTCGGGGCCGAGCTGCCGGCCGGAGGCGTCGACGAACGCGGCACCCGGGAAGCCGTACACGGTGCAGGTACGGGTGGAGGTGTTCGTCAGCACGACGGGGAAGTTCTCCTGCCCGGCGCCCGGGTCGTTGCGCCCGACCGAGGCGCGCAGATCGCCGGTGTGGCAGCGGGAGGACGCGGCGGGCCGCGCCGACGCCGTGGCCGGCGCCGTGGACCGACCGCCCGCCGGGGCGGGCGTGCCGGTGGGCTCGGCGGCTCCGGGGCGCATCGTTCCGGTGGGTGCGGCGGAGCCGGTGGCGGTCGTCGCCGGCGGTCGCTGCGCGGTGCTCGCGGCCGTGCCGCTGCCGCCGTCACCGCCGCCGCAGGCGCTCAGCGCGCCCAGCGCGGTGAGCGCGCTCACGAGCAGGACGGGAAATCGCGTGTACGGGGCCATGCCTGACGTCTGCCCCGGGCGCCGGGCCGTGATGCCGGGAGCGCGCGGGTTCACTCCGCCAGTCCCTCCATCATTCCGTCTGCCAGTCCCAGGGCCAGTCCTTCCTCCAGCAGCCCCAACTCCGCCCAGATGGTCTTGCCTTCGGTGGTGTGCCGGCTGCCCCAGCGCTGGGTGAGCTGGGCGACCAGCAGCAGCCCGCGGCCGCCCTCGTCCCAGGTCTTCGCCCGGCGCAGGTGCGGGGCGCTGTGGTTGGTGTCGGACACCTCGCAGATGAGCGTGGTGTCGTCGTGGATCAGCCGCAGCCGGATCGGCGGCGCCCCGTACCGGATGGCGTTGGTGACCAGCTCGCTCACCACCAGCTCGGCGGTGAACGTCGTGTCGCTCAGCGACCAGGCGGCGAGCTGGTCGACGACCTGCTTGCGGATCGGCGCGACCAGCGACGGGTCGGCGGGGATGTCCCAGGTCGCCACCTGCGCCGAGGGGAGCCCCTGGGTGCGGGCCAGCAGCAGGGCGACGTCGTCGGCCGCCCCGCCCGGCGGCAGCAGCGTGTGCAGGATGTGGTCGCAGGTCTCGTCGAGGGAGCCCGTGTCGGCCTCCAGCGCGCGGCACAGCAGCCGGTGCCCGGCGTCGACGTCCCGCTCCCGCGACTCGATCAGCCCGTCCGTGTAGAAGGCCAGCACGCTGCCCTCCACGAGTTCCAGCTCGATGCACTCGAACGGCAGTCCGCCCACGCCCAGAGGCGGGCCGGACGGCAGGTGCACCCGGCGCGCGGGACCGTCCGGCGGGAGCAGCACCGGCGGCGGATGCCCGGCCCTGGCCAGCGTGCAGCGCCGCGACACCGGGTCGTACACGGCGTACACACAGGTCGCTCCGACCTCGCCGGGGCTGCCCTCGCCTCCGGCCTCCTCGGACAGCCGCATGACGAGGTCGTCGAGATGCGTGAGCAGTTCGTCCGGCGGCAGGTCGATGTCGGCGAGCGTGCGCACGGCGGTCCGCAGCCGGCCCATGGTCGCCGACGCCTGCACCCCGTGCCCGACGACGTCCCCGACGACCAGGGCCACCCGCAGCCCGGACAGCGGGATGACGTCGAACCAGTCGCCTCCCACCCCCGAGCGGGCCGCGGGGAGATAGCGGGAGGCGGCCGAGACGGCGGCGCTGCGCGGCAGGGAGCGCGGCAGCAGGCTGCGCTGCAGGGCCAGGGCGGTCTCCCGCTCGCGCGAGTAGCGGCGGGCGTTGTCGATGCAGACGGCTGCGCGGGCGGTGATCTCCTCCGCCAGCAGCGCGTCGTCCTCGGTGTACGGCTCGGGGTGGCGGAACCGGTGGAAGACGGCGACGCCGAGCGTGGAGCCGCGGGCCTGGAGCGGCACCGCCATCGTGGAGTGCACGCCGTACTGCTGGAAGAGGCGGTGGCGGCGTTCGTCCCAGGACAGCCACCGTTCCAGGTCCTCGGAGGGCGCCGAGACCACGATCGCCTGGCCCGCCAGCAGCGCCGCGGCCTGCGGTGAGGGAGCCGGGTACTCCTCCGCGTCGCCCGGCATGGTCACCGCCCCGGGGCTGCCGGGATTCACCGAGTGGTGGGCGGCCCGGCGCAGCACGACGGGCGGGACCAGCCGGGCCGGCGGCTCCCCGCCGTACTGGTCCGGGTCGAGCAGGTCGACGCTGACGAAGTCGGCGAGCACGGGGACGCACACGGCCGCCAGTTCCTGCGCGGTGCGCGAGACGTCGAGGGTGGTGCCGATGCGGACGCTGGCCTCGTTGACGAGTTGCAGCCGCTCCCGGGACAGGTACTGGTCGGAGAGGTCGTGGGCGGTCACGCACACCCCGCGCACCCGGCCCTCGGTGTCGGTGACGGGGGCCATCCGGGCGAGCCAGGCGCGCGCACGGCCCGCACCGTCGGCGCGCAGCCGGGTCTCGGTGTCGAGCGGACGGCCCGTGGTGAGCACCTGCACGAGGCCGCGTTCGAGGTCGTCGCTCTGCGGGATCCCGCCGATCTCGGCGAGCCGCAGTCCGCGCACCCGGTTCTCGGGCAGCCCGACGAGCTCCACCATGGCGTCGTTCATCCGGTGCAGCCGCAGCCGCTCGTCGAAGAGGGCGAGGGCGCAGGGGGACTGCACGAGCGCCGCCGCCTCCAGCGGGTCGTCGGGCGCCGGGGGACCGGTGGCGTCCAGGGGGGTGACCACCAGCCAGTGGCCCGGTTCGCCGTCGTGGGGCCTGAGGTGATGGGCGAGCACCCACACCTCGACCGCACGGCCGTCCCGGTGGCGCAAAGTCACCGTTCCGTGGTGGCGCGGTGCCGCCGGACGGGGCGACACGGCCGGCGCCTCCGCCAGGAGACGGGTGGCGGGCCGGCCCACCACGTCCGTGGCGGTCCAGCCGAGCAGACGCTGCGCACCGGCGTTCCACCCGGTCAGCGTGCCGTCGTCGGCGATGACAGCCCGGGCCGTCGCGGCGTCGTCGAACGGGTAGTCCGGGCTCATCCTCGCACTCCATTGCGCACACTCACAGTGAACGGTGTGTCACTCGGTTCCAGAGTAGTGCGTCCCCGCCGCCCGCGGTCGGGAACCCCCGGCCTTGACCGGCTTCCGCCGTTCACGGTCAAGGCGTAATTCGGCCGGTATGGCGCGTCGAGTCGCCCGGTCGGAAAGCGGTGCCGCGACTCTTGACGCACCACCAAGCCCTCGCGTCAGAATCTGTTCGATCACGTTGTCTTGTGTGTACTTCTGCGCCCTCATGAAAGGGGAGCCGCTGTGTCGGTCACCAGGAGATCGGTCCTGCTCGTCTCCGCGGGAGTGCCCGCGGCCACGGCGCTGCTGGGGGTGGGGGCGTCCCCGGCCGCGGCGGCGGACCCCGGCTCCGGCGGCCGTCGCGCGCTCCCGCTGCGTGACGGCTGGCGTTTCGCCCTGGTGAACCCGGGCGGGATCACCGACCCGACCGGTGCCTACGCGAACGCCGCCGACCCCGGATACGACGACACCGGCTGGCGCCAGGTGGCCGTACCGCACGACTGGAGCATCGAGCAGACGCCCACGACCGAGCACGGCACCACCGCCGGGACCGGCTTCCTGCCCGGCGGGCTCGGCTGGTACCGCCTGTCCTTCACCCTGCCGCCGGCGTACGCGGGCAAGCGGATCGCGGTGGAGTTCGACGGCGTCTACATGGACTCCCGCGTCTCCTGCAATGGCACGGAGGTCGGCCACCACCCCTACGGCTACACGGGTTTCGCCTTCGACCTCACGGACCTGGTGCACACCGACGGCCGCACCCCGAACGTCCTCGCCGTCAAGGTGCAGAACCAGTTGCCGAGCAGCCGCTGGTACTCGGGCAGCGGTATGTACCGCGAGGCGCGCCTGGTCGTCACCGAGCCGGTGCACGTCGCCCGCTGGGGCACCCGGGTCACCACGCCCGAGGTCACCCCCGAGCGGGCCGTGGTGCGCGTGAGCACCGACGTGGTCAACGCGTCCGGCGCCGCCGCCGAGGTGGAGGTGGTCTCCCGGATCACGGATCCGCGCGGCCGCACCGTCGCCCGCACCTCGACCACCGTGCGCCTCACCGACGAGCACACGGAAGCTCACGAACTCGTCGTCCGCGAACCGCTGCTGTGGGACGTCGCCACCCCTGAGCACCGCTACGCCCTGCACACCGAACTCCGGGTCGCGGGGCGGACGACCGACACCTACCGCACCGGTTTCGGTATCCGCACGTTCCGCTTCGACCCGGACGAGGGTTTCCACCTCAACGGTGTCCACACCAAGATCAAGGGCGTCGACCTCCACCACGACCTCGGCGCGCTCGGCGCGGCCGTGCACATCGACGCGGTCCGCCGTCAGCTGACGATCATGAAGTCGATGGGCGTCAACGCCCTGCGCACCTCGCACAACCCGCCCGCGCCCGAGGTCGTCCAGGTCTGCGAGGAACTGGGCATCGTGATGATGGTCGAGGCGTTCGACTGCTGGCGCAGCGGCAAGAACCGCTACGACTACGGCCGCTTCTTCGACGAGTGGTGCGAGAAGGACGCCGGCGAGATGGTGCGCGCGGCCCGCAACTCGCCCGCCGTGGTGCTGTGGTCGATCGGCAACGAGATCCCCGATTCCACCTCCGCCGCGGGCCTCGCCATGGCGGACCGGATCATCGCCGCGATCCGGGCCGCCGACGACACCCGCCCGTTGGTCATCGGCTCCGACAAATACCGGGGGCTGCCCGCCAAGGGTTCGCCGGCCGACCTGATGCTGGCCAAGCTCGACGGGCTCGGCCTGAACTACAACACCGCCAAGTCGGTGGACGCGCTGCACGCCGCCTACCCGCACCTGTTCCTCTTCGAGTCCGAGTCGTCCTCGGAGACCTCCACCCGCGGCGCGTACCAGGAGCCCGAGCACCTCAACACCGGCGAGAACCACACCCCCGGCAAGCGGGCGGCCTCCTCCTACGACAACAACCTCGCCTCCTGGACCATGAGCGGCGAGTACGGCCACAAGAAGGACCGGGACCGCAAGTGGTTCGCGGGACAGTTCCTGTGGTCCGGCATCGACTACATCGGCGAGCCCACGCCGTACAACGTCTTCCCGGTGAAGGCGTCCTTCTTCGGCGCGGTCGACACGGCCGGCTTCCCCAAGGACATGTACCACCTCTTCAGGAGCCAGTGGACCAGCGAGCCGATGGTCCATCTGCTCCCGATGAGCTGGAACCACGAGGAGGGCGAGACCGTCGAGGTCTGGGCGTACGCCAACGTGGACACCGTCGAGCTGTTCCTGAACGGCGCGTCCCTGGGCGTGCGCACCTTCGACCGCAAGAAGACGCTCGACGGCCGGGAGTACCTGGAGACCACCGAGCCCACCGGCGACGACAAGACCTTCACCGACGGCCCCCACCCGGGCAGCTACACCAGCCCCAACGGCAGCGCGGGCAAGCTGCACCTGATCTGGAAGGTGCCCTTCCGGCCGGGTGAGCTGAAGGCCGTCGCCCGCCGCGACGGGCACGTCGTCGCCACCGACGTCCTGCGCACCGCCGGGGAGGCGCACGCCGTGCGGCTGACCGCCGATCGCACGTTGCTCGCCGCGGACGGCCGTTCACTCGTCTTCGTCACCGCCGAGATCGTCGACGCGCACGGCGTGGTGGTACCGGACGCCGAGCATCTCCTCTCCTTCGACGTCACCGGCGGCACTCTCGCCGGAGTGGACAACGGCCGCCAGGAGAGCGCCGAGCGCTACCAGGCGAGCACCCGCACCGCCTTCCACGGCAAAGCGCTCGCCATCGTCCGCGCGGGTACGAAGCCCGGCACCCTGAAGGTGACCGCCCGTGCCGAGGGGCTGCGCTCCGGCACGGCGAGCGTGCACACCCGGCCGGCCTCCTCGGCGTCCACCACCCCGCCCGCAGTGTTCGCCCCCGATCTGCCGACCCCGCCCGCCTACCCGTCCGCGGACGCGAGTTACTCGGGCCGCCCGGACACGCTCCCGGCCGCGATGCTCGACGGCGACCCGGCCACCGGCTGGTCCAACGGCTTCAGCAAGGCGCCCACCGGCCTGCTGCCCGGGTTCAGCGGGGCCCGCGCCAAGGACTGGGTGTCGCTGGACTTCGGCCGCACCCGCACCGTCGACCGCGCCGAGGTCTCCTTCACCGTCGACCCCACGCACAGCCTGCCGGCCGCGCTCACGGTCGACGTCTGGGACGGCCGGCGCTGGAGGTCCGTCACCCGGGCGCGCACCGACTGGGCCACCGTCTCCGACACCCCCACCGTCGTCACCTTCCCCGCGGTGCGCGGCTCCCGTCTGCGCCTGACCCTGACCAGCGCCCACCCGGGCGAGCCCCGGGGAGCGGTCCGCATCAGCCGGCTGGAGGTGCCGGGGACGTGACACCGGGGGCTCCGCCACGCGGGCCCCGGCCACCCTCGCCCGGCCCGGGTGCGCGCCGTCCCGCGCACCCGGGCCACATTCCGGGCGGTACCTGGTGACCGCTCATCTGACCTGGGCATATTTACGCGTGAGTACCCGAGCGGTACCGTGAGGGCATGCCAGCTCTGAATGTGGAGTTCAGCGAGCGCGAGCTAGAGGACCTGCGGCAGATCGCCAAGGAGCGCGGTACGTCGATGAAGGCGCTCGTGCGGGAGGCGGCCGCGGCCGACATCGCACGCCACCGGGCGCTGAAAGAGGGCGCCGAGGCGTTCCGGCGCTTCTTCACCGCCCACGCCGAGGAGTTCGCCGTCGCCTTCCCCGACGACGAGCCACCGGTGAGCGGCGAGGGGCGGGTCGCCTGAGCGATGGCTTCCGTCGTCCACATCGACGTCCCCTGGCTGCTGCAGCGACATGAAGAGGTCCTGCCGGAGCAGCCCACGATCAACGACTTCTCCGCGCTCGTCGCCGCCGTCGCCCGGCACCGCGTGGACCCGCCGCGGCTCGGCGTGAACTCCGACCCCGCCTGGCGGGCGGCCGCCCTGCTCCACACCCTCGCCGTGCTCAAGCCGCTGCCCTCGGCCAACGCCCGCTTCGCCTGTTCCACGGCGGTGGCCTACATGTTCGTCAGCGGGGTCGGCATCGACCCGCCCTACGGCGCCCTGGTCGACCTCGCTCGCGACCTGATGTCCGGCAAGGCGGACGTGTACCGCGCCGCCGACCGGCTGCGCTCCTGGCAGATCTGAACGGGCCTCCTCCGGGCCGCCGGCCGAGGGCGGGAGGATCAAGGCCGGCGGCCGTTTCGCGCGGGAGAGCCGCCGTCCCGCGCGGGGCCTCCGAGGAAAGGCCGTGTCCAGTGGACTACGGCGCGTGGTGGCCCGGCAGCGTGCGTGCGGCGCGGACGTGTGCGCGCGTTTCACACGGGGCGCGGGAATGTCCGAAAACGCTTGCCACAAGGGGGGATTGGGATGCGCCATTCTGACTTTCTGTCAATGGCGGGGACCCCCTCCGGGCGGCTTGTTGCGTGCAAGTCGGGTATGCAAGGCTGAGCGCTTCCCGCGCGCCGGAAATGGCAGGCCGTACCGCGTGTTGCTTTCACGGCGCGCGGAGATCCTGTGTTGTTCCAGCGCGTGGGAAGGAATCCGCTCACCGTGCCCACCCCCCACCCCCCTCGTCCCCCCTTTCCGCCGCCCTCCGCGCTCTCCCGCGGCGCGGTGGAGGAATCCGACGAGGCGCTCGCCGCCCGGGCCCGCGGCGGGCCCGACGACGACGTCACCCAGGCCACCGCCCTGCTGATGGCACGGCACTGGCAGCCGGTGCACGACTACGCCGTCATCTGCCTGGCCTCGTCGTCGCAGGTCGCGGCGATGGTCACGGCGGCCGCGTTCCACCAGGTGCTCGACCGGCTCACGCTGGGGGAGTCCGCCGCCGCACTGCGCCCGCGGCTGCTGCTGGCCGTACGGGGCACGGTGCGGCAATGGGCCGGCGCCGAGCGGATAACCGGGGTTCTGCCGCAGTTGCGCAAACCCGCCGGCGGGCGCGGTATGCGAGTCGCCAAGTACATGACAGCGGAAAACCGGCGGCTGACCGAGCGGTCATTCCACGCCCTTCCCGCCGAGGCCCAGTGCCTGCTGTGGCACATCGACGTCGAGGCCGAGCCGGTAACCGTTCCGGCCGCACTGCTCGGCATGACCGAGGAAGCCGCGGCGGCCGCTTACGAGGACGCCCGGGAAAAACTCCGCGAGGGCTGTGTCCGCGCCCATCGGGAACTCGCGCCGAACCCCGACTGCCGCCATCACAACCGTCTTCTCGACATTCCCCTGCGCCGCGGCGGCGGGCTGCTGCCCGAGGTGCGCCGGCATCTCGCCCAGTGCCGCCACTGCCGAGCGGCAGCCGAGCAACTGGAGCACTTCGAGGGCGCGTTGGGCACCCTCCTCGCCGAGGCCGTACTCGGCTGGGGGGCAGGCCGCTATCGCGACTCCCGGCCCGGCCGCGGCCGCGCCGGGGGCCACCACCGGGGCTCCGCACGCCACCGCGGCGGCCGCCCGGGCCGCCGGCTGCTGCCGCGCCGCCCGCTGCCCGGGGCCCGCTCCACGCGCACGCTGCTCACCGGGGCGGGACTCGCCTCCGGCGTACTGCTGACCATGCTCCTCGTGACCGGGGTGTGGTCCGACGACGGCCGGGGCACCGGCGCGGCCGCCTCCGCCGCCGCCACAGGCGTACCGGGTACGACCCCCTCCACCCCCGGTTCGCCCCGTACGACCGCCTCGCTGCCGCCCGCCGTCTCCACCGCGCCGCCCGGAGCAGCCGAGCTGCCGGCGGCTGCCGGGCGCAGCAGGCTGCGCAACGTCGCCGCCGGCCTGTGCCTCGACATCCGCGGCCGGGCCGCCGCCGGCGCCCAGGTCCAGCTCGCCGTGTGCTCCCCGGCCTCGACCCAGCAGTGGTCGTACGACGACGACGGACTGCTGCGCAGCACGGCCGCGCCCCAGCTGTGCCTGGACTCGCACGCGGACGCCGGGGTCGTCATCCTCGGCCCCTGCGCACCGCGCGGCGACCGGCGGGCCGACGACGTGCGCTACGACCTCACGGTGCGGGGCGAACTGCTGCCTCGCTGGGACGAGTCGCTCGCCCTGGCCGCGGCGTCCGAGGACGTCGGCGCCGACATCGTCGTCAAGGTCCGCGACGGCTCCGACGCCCGGCGCTGGGTCAGGGACACCCCGCTCCCGTCCTCCGCCTCCCGGTCGGTGGCCGGCACGGCCACCCGGCAGGCCCGTCCGGCCCGCCTGGCCGGCCACACCTGACGGGTGCGGGGGGGCTACGTCACGACGTCCCGGGGAGAGGCGCCCGCCAGGAACGCCGTCGCGTTGTGGACTGCGGCCGCGCCGATACGGACGACCGTCTCGCGGGTGACACCGCCGACGTGCGGGGAGAGCACCACGTTCGGCGCCTTCAGCAGGCGCAGGGACTGTGTCGGGGGCTCGGGGTCGAAGACGTCGAGCCCCGCCCCGGCGAGCGCGCCCCGCTCCAGCGCGTCGGCGAGGGCGTCCTGGTCGATCAGGGCGCCCCGCGCGGTGTTGACCACGAACGCCGTCGGCTTCAGCAGCGCGAGCCGGCGCGCGTCGAGCAGGTGCCGGGTCTCCTCGGTGAGCGGCGTGTGCAGGGTGACGTAGTCGGAGGCGGCGAGGAGTTCGTCGAGGGGGACGTACCGTGCGGCGAACCGGTCCTCCGTCTCGGCCGGCACCCGGCGGCGCGCCGTGTACAGCACCGTCATGCCGAAGGCGACGGCCCGGCGCGCGACCTGCTGTCCGATGCCGCCCAGGCCGACGATGCCGAGCGTCTTGCCGGACAGTTCCGTGAGCGACCGCGTGAGACGGGGCAGAGCCCAGTCGGCCTGTGTCAACGCGGTGTGCGCCGGGACGAGTTGCTTGGCGAGGGCCAGCATGAGGGCGAACGTCTGCTCGGCGACGTTCTGCGCCTCCGCCCCGGTGGAGCCGATCGTGCACACGGTGACACCGCGGGCGCGCGCCGCCGCCACGTCCACGTAGTCGTAGCCGTGGCTCGCGCACTGCACCAGCTCCAGATGCTCGGCGGCGGCGAGATGGCGGGCCGTGACCGGGGCGAGCGCCGTGACGAGGACGTGCGCGGCGCGCAGGGCGGTCGGGTCCTCGTCGGCGCTCTCCACGACCGTGACACGCGCGTCGCCGGGGAACAGGGAGGCGAGTGCGGCGCCCGAGGCCCGGCCGCCCACGTGCGGCGGGACGATCGCGAGGACGGTACGGCGGGCGCTCACGCGGTCTCCTCGGCGAGGTCGCCGGCACCGACGGTGGCGGGGCCGGCGTGCCCGGACAGGGCGAGGGTGAGGTCCAGTTCGGCGAGCAGACAGCGGATCACGTGTTCCACGCCCGCCTGCCCGTCGAGGCCCAGCCCGTAGACGTACGGCCGCCCCAGCAGCACCGCACGCGCGCCGAGCGCGAGCGCCTTGAAGACGTCGTCGCCGGTGCGCACCCCGCTGTCGAACAGCACCTCGAGCCGGTCACCGACCGCTTCCACCACCTTGGGCAGGGCGTCGGCGGCGGCGATGGAGCCGGCCACCTGGCGGCCGCCGTGGTTGGACACCACCACACCGTCCATCCCGGCACTCGCCGCGCGGCGCGCGTCGTCCGGGTGCAGGACTCCCTTGAGCACGATCGGGCCGTCCCAGTTCTCGCGCAGGAACTCCAGGTCCGGCCAGGTCTTGCCCGGGTCGGAGAACATGCCGACGAAGTGCATGACGGCCGCGTTCGGATCCTCCTCGACCGGCTTGGCGAGGCCTGCCCGGAAGGCCGGGTCGGAGAAGTAGTTGGCGGTGCCCACCCCGCGCAGGAACGGCAGGTACGCCTGGTCGAGGTCGCGCGGCCGCCAGGACAGCAGCGGGGTGTCCAGCGTGACCACGAGCACGCTGAACCCGCTCGCCCTCGCCCGGCCGAGGAAGCTGCGGGCGACCTCCGGGTCCCTGGGCCAGTACAGCTGGAACCAGCGCTCGGCGTCCCCCATCGCCTCGGCGACCCGCTCCATCGGCGTGCTGGAGGCGGAGGACAGGATGTACGGCACGCCCTGGGCGGCGGCGGCCCGGGCGGCGGCCGGCTCCGCGTCCGGGTGCATGATCGACAGGACGCCGACCGGGGCCAGCGCGAGCGGTGCCGGCAGCGAGCGGCCCAGCACCTGGACCGACAGGTCCCGCTCGCGCACGTCGCGCAGCATCCGCGGCACGATCCGGCGGCGCTCCAGGGCGGCCCGGTTGGCGCGCGCGGTGCTGCCGTCGCCCGCGCTGCCGGCCACGTAGCCGACCGGGCCGGGGCCGAGCCGCTGCTCGGTCAGTTCCTCCAGCCGGGTCAGGTCGGTGGGCAGGCGGGGCACCGCGCCCGTCATCCCGTTCAGGTAGATCTCGTACTGGAAGTCCGCCCAGTGCTTGGCCATGCGGGATCCGCCTCTCGTCACAGGGACCGTGGTGCCCAGACCATACCGACCGGTAGGGCGGTCGCGGCAGGTGAAAAGTGAACGGAATGGATCCTTCCGGCGACCTCCGGACGCGGAAGCGGAATGTTTCCGGACGATTAACTGACCGTGCGAATCGCGTCATTTGACCGGTTCTCATGATCGAAAGCGCTTGGAACCGGCATTGGAACGTTCGAATTACGTCACTTCACGCCACTGATTCAATACGCAATGTTACTGAAACACATGGGGTCGATGTGTGTTTCGGCGGCGGACTCGGCAGAGTTGCGCTCGCCGCCGCGGCCCCCGACCGGGGACACGGCCGGCACCACCCCCGAACCGAAGCGGAAGGATGCACACAATGCGGAACCCCGCGCGCTGGGCAGCGGCACTGACTCTGACGGCCACCGCCGTCTGCGGCCCCCTGGCCGGCGCCGCCCACGCCGCCCCGGCCTCGCTCTACGCGCCCTCGGCGCTCGTCCTGACCCTCGGCCACGGTGACAGCGCCGCGAGCGCGACACCGGCCCGCGCGGTCACCCTCTCCTGCGCGCCCACGGCCTCCGGCACCCACCCGGACCCCGCCGCGGCCTGCGCCGAACTCCGCCTGGCCGGCGGCGACCTCGACGCGCTGAACGCCGGCGCCGAACCGCTGTGCACCAAGCAGTACGACCCCGTCGTCGTCACCGTCGACGGCGTGTGGCAGGGCAAGCGGATCTCCTACGAACGGACCTTCGCCAACGAGTGCGTGAAGACCGCCCACGGGCCGACCGTCTTCGCGTTCTGAGGACCGGGATCGCACGGACCCCGTGAAACGCCGCGCGAGGCTCGCAGGTGGGGAGTGCGAGCCCCTGTTGCGGGGCGCCGTGTGATCTCGCACCGGGGGTCGGCCAGGCGGAGTGGGGCCGCCGGCCGACCCCCGGCGTGACGGTCGTGCCAGAGGGGCGGCCCTCCGGGAACACCGCGGGGGCGGCGGTGGTGTGTGCGGGCGCGGGCCGCCCGAGGGGGGGGGCGCCCCCCCCCCCCCCCCCGCCAGGAGGGCCCCCCCACCCCGCCGCCCCCCCGGCCCCCCCGCCGCCCCGGCTCTGCTGTGTCCGGCCGAGGACAGCCGACGAGGTCAGCCGCCCCGGCGGCCCCGGTCCGTCCGGTCCCCGGCCGCGTCCGTCGGGCGGTCGCCGCCCCGGGCCGGGGTGTCCGGCTTCGCCGTCCGGCGGTGGCTCGTGTCGCACCACGGGTAGCGGCGGCTGCGCCGGCAGGTGCACAGGGCGACGCGGAAGCGGTCGGAGGAGACGGTGCTGCCGTCCTCCAGTTCCACCTCCACCGGGCCCTCCACCAGCAGCGGGCCGGGGCGCTGCACCTTGATCCTGCGCGGCGGGTCAGACGGGGAGTTCGGCACGGACCACCACCAGTTCCTCGCTCGTGTCCTCGGCGGACAGCAACCCCCGCGCCCGCAGCCAGCCCTGCCGTTCACGCAGCACGGGACCGAAGCCGATGCGGTGGCGCCGGGTCACCGACGCCTTCAGCCCGGCCGCACGCAGGCAGGCCAGGGTCTGCTCCGGATCGCTCAGCGCGGAATGGACGATCAGCAGGATCCCTCCCGGGCGCAGCAGACCGGGTGCCTCCCGGCAGATCCGGTCCAGCAGCAGCCTGCCGTCGCCTCCGGCGTCCCAGGCGCGGGCCGCGCCGCGCGCCGCACGGGGGCCGTCGGGGGCCGGCACGTAGGGCGGGTTGGCCACGATGAGGTCGAAGGACTGCCCGCGCACCGGCTCGAAGAGGTTGCCGCGCCGGATGCGCAGCCGCAGTCCGGACCGCCAGGCGTTCACGCGCGCGCTCCACACCGCCCGCCGCGACACGTCGACAGCTGTCACCCGCATACCGAGACGCGCGGCCTCCAGGGCCAGGGCCCCGCTGCCGGTTCCCACGTCCAGCACGGCCGCGCCCCGGGGGAGCGGCTCGTCGCACAGCGCCCCGGCCAGGAGCCGGGTGTCGTCCTGAGGGGCGTACACGCCCGGAAGCACCAGAGGAGTCACGAGCCGTCGAGTTCCCCCTTCATCAGGAAATATGAGGGACTTCTGTGGCAGTCGGGGCGTCCAGTGGTGTCCGCAGCGAAGAGGAGCCCGAGCGCCAGGCGTCGAGCAGCCGGTCGGCGAGACGGCCCTCCAGGTATTCGGTGGCGTCGATGCCGAAGACCACGTCGGGCGCGAGGTGCGGCTCCTCCTCCAGCAGGCCGTCGATCACCTCGTGCCGGACGATCTGCTCGTGCACGGCGTCCGCCTCCACGTGCTCGTCGTAGAAGAACACGGCGGCCGGGCCCGCGCCCGCGCGGCGCATCGCCTCCGCGAGCCGCCGGGAGCCGGGGGAAGAGGTGATCTCGACGTCGGCGAAGTGGCCCACCAGGGCGCCGCGCAGCTCGCGGTGCAGGCCGAACAACGACATCAGGTTGACGATGCCGAGCATCTCCGCGCAGCCCGCGTCGAGATAGCGGCCGTAGGCGGTGTCCAGGCCCAGGTCCGTCATCAGGTCGGCGAACAGGCGGGCGTGCACCCGGTCGGCGCGGCCACCGCCGAACTCGTCGAACTCCACCGCCGCCATCGCCGCCTTGGCCCGCCCCGTCAGCCGGGGCAGCACCCAGGCGTGCGGGTCGGCCTCCTTCAGGTGGTACAGCGAGCGGTGCGCCGCGTACTCGCGCAGCTGCCACAGCTCGCCCTTCTCGCACAGGTGGTGGCTGACGCCGGTGCCGTCGGCCGGTTCGACCAGCAGATCGCCCACGGCCTCCTCGACACTGGCGTGCACGGGTGTGTCCGCGCGCAGCGCCGACAGGAAACGCTGCTCCAGTGCGGCCCGGGTGCGCAGCAGGTCGGGGTCCCACTCCCGGTCGCCGGGCACCCCGGCGAAGCCCCGGTAATGCAGCTCGTAGCACACGTACAGAGCGAGTTGCAGGTCGTCGCCGTACGGGTCCGCGCCGGCCACCGCGGAGGCGGCGGGCAGCGGACCGGTGCCGCGCAGATGGTCCAGGACGGCCCCGGACAGGGGGCCGCGGGCCGACGGCAGCCGAGGTTCGCGGAGATCATGTGCCATGCCGCCTGGGTACCCGGGCCGACCGAAGACACGCGTGGCACGCCTGGTGGGCGTACTGCGCGCCCGCCGGCTGCCGCCCGTGCGGCCTGGCGGCACCGCATGACGGCGGCCCCTGCTTCGACCGCGGCCGCCCGCGGAGGCGTGCGTGCCCGAACGGTCGCCGAGCTGGAGTCGGGCAACCTCGACGCCGCCTGCGAGCAGGGCGTGCGGGCGGTGGAGGTGGCCGGACGGATCTCGTCGGCGCGTACCACGAAGTACGTGAAGGATCTGCTGCACCGGCTGGAGCCGTACGGGGACGAGCCGCGGGTGTGACGGGGCCGCCGGGGGGAGACGAGCCGACCCGGCCGCGGGCCGACCGGCGTCGCGGTGGCGGGTCGGGTCAGGTGGGAAGGCCGGGGGAGGGGGCATCTCGGCGGGGCTCCGGCCCGGGCGCGGGAGAGTCAGCGCCCGTCAGCCGGGTCGCGCGCCTCCGCCCTTGCCCGGGGCTGCGCACCCAGGGCCCCGTGCCCCGGTCATGCGCGCCGCGCGTCCCGTCCGTGCAGGTGCACGCAGCGCCGGGGACCCGTCAGCCGGGCCCACGCGCCCTGGGGTCCGTGTGCCCTGGGTCTGCGCGCCGCGCGTCCCGTCTGTACACGTCACGCAGCCCCGGGGGTGTCAGCCGGGGCCCGCGCGCCCTAAGGTCCCTGTGCACTGCGTCTGCGCGCCGCGCCTTCGTCCTCTGCACGGCCCCGGGCCCGTCAGCCGGACCTACGCGCTTCACGAGGGTCCGCATGCCCTGGGCCCGCGCGCCCCGCCTTTACGCAGCCCCGCCTCCACGCAGCCCCGCCCCCCGCGCCCCCGGCGGGCGCGTCCCGCCGCGGCGCCCCCAGCGCGCACCAGCCGGGGCCCGGAGCGTCTCCGGGCCCCGGCTGGGCGGGCCGTGCGGCGGTGGCCGTCGGTGTGCGGCCGTCGGTGTGCGGCCGTCGGTGTGCGGCCGTCGCGGCGGTCCGGGCTCAGTCGCCCTGGGATTCCTCCTCGGCGCGGGCGTTCGGTGTGATGGCCTCGCCGGCCTCGCCCCGGTGGCGCTTGTCCCGCTCGTCGTCCGTGACGCGCTTCTCGGCGTCCTCCACCTCGTGCAGGATCTCCTCCAGCGCCGTCTCGGGGCGGCGGCTGCTGTTCTCGGCCATGTCGTCGTCCTCCTCGTTCTTGCCGTTCACTTCGTCAGCGCCGCGATCCGCAGCGGCACCGGCTCGGGGAGCGCCGGCTCCTCGGCGCGCCGGCAGATCTCCGCCCACCAGGACGGTCCGTCCTCGACGTGGCGCAGCATCACGCCCTCGCGGATCGCCCACGGGCAGACCGCGACCGACCTCAGCCCGGTCAGCTTCATCGCCGTGTGCCCGACCACCGCACCGGCGAGGCTCTGCGTGGCGCGCGGCGCGGAGATACCGGGCAGTGCGGCCCGTTCCGCGGCCGGCAGCCCGGCCAGCCGGGCGGCGGCCCGGCGCAGGTCCGCGCGGTGCAGCTCCCGCTCCACGAACGGCCCGTGCCGACCGGGCGCCGCCCCGCACA
Organism: Streptomyces sp. NPDC028635; assembly: GCF_040637635.1. Taxonomy (NCBI): domain Bacteria; kingdom Bacillati; phylum Actinomycetota; class Actinomycetes; order Kitasatosporales; family Streptomycetaceae; genus Streptomyces; species Streptomyces sp. NPDC028635. Next base: position 133,262 of record NZ_JBEZWX010000011.1, read on the forward strand.
GCCGCCCCAGCTGCTGGAAGGTGCGCGAGGTGGCGGCCGCCGTGCGCGGACCCTCCCACCGGATCCGCGCCGCCACGTCCCGCAGCTCGTGGCGCACCCGGCGGCGCAGTGCCCGCAGCTGTTCCGGTGCCGGCGGATCCTGGCCGCCCTCGAGGAACTCATGCGTCAGCCGCGCCGCACCCAGCGGCAGCGAGGCCACGAAGTCCGGCAGCCGGCCGCGCCCGAAGGCGACCTCCAGCGAGCCGCCGCCGATGTCCAGCAGGGCCAGCGGTCCCGACCGCCAGCCCATCCAGCGCCGCGCCGCCAGAAACGTCAGCTCGGCCTCCAGCTCACCCGGCAGCGTGCACAGATCCACCCCGGTGCGGGCCCGCACCTCCCGGAGCACCTCGCCCCGGTTCGGCGCGGCCCGTACGACGGCTGTCGCGAACGCCAGCGGCCCCGCCGCGCCCCACTTCGCCGCGGTCCGGCTCGCCCCGGCGACCGCGTCGGCGAGCTGGACGACGTCCTCCTCGGGCACCGGATCCCCGGGTCTGACGCGCTGTCCCAGTCTGAGCCGCCATTTGGCGGTGTGCACCGGCAGCGGCACCCCGCCCTCCGCGTCCGCGACCACCAGCCGGACTGTGTTCGATCCGACGTCCACCACACTCATGCGCATGGAGGGGCGAGTACCCAGCGCGGTGGGATCATGCCGTTACGCATTTGTGCATTCCTTGACAGGCATATAACCAAGAAGGAATATTGGGTCGCATGTCCGACGACGCCTCACTGTGGACCGCCCTCGCCGACCCGCACCGGCGCGCCATCGTCGCGCTGCTGCTGGAGGGACCGCGGTCCGTCGGCGAGATCGTCGAGGTCCGCGGACTGAGCCAGCCCAGCACCTCCAAGCACCTCAAGGTGCTCAGACAGGCCGGCCTGGTCCGGGTACGGCAGGACGCGCAGCGCCGCGTCTACGCCCTCGACCCGGCCCCGATCGCCGCACTGGACGCCTGGCTCGCCCCCTACCGCGGCCTGTGGAACACGAGCCTGGACGCCCTCGGCCGCCGCCTCGACGGCACGTCGGACGCGTCCGGGGACGCCACAGACCCCGAGCCCCCCGAGACCTCCCCGGAACCCCCCACCCCGAAGGACTGATCCGCCATGGCCGCCGACCTCACCGGCACCTACCTCACCCTCGACGACGGCCGCCCGGCCGTCCGCTTCAGCCGCACCTACGACCACCCCGTGGACCGCGTCTGGCGTTTCGTCACCGATCCGGACGAACTCGCCCAGTGGTTCCCCTCCCGCGCCGAGTTCGACCTGCGCCCCGGCGGCACCGTCACCTTCCGCGGCGACCCGGCCATGGCGGACTCCACCGGCCGGGTCGTCGCCGTCGACCCGCCCCGGCACCTGTCCTTCACCTGGGGCGACGACGAACTCCGCTTCGACCTGGAGGAACTCGCCGAGGGGCGCACCCGCTTCACCCTCACCAACGTCCTCGCCGCACCGGACAGCGCCGCCCGCAACGGCGCCGGGTGGGAGGTCTGCCTCGCCGCACTCGACGCCGCGGCGCGCGGCGAGCGCCTCCAGGGGCCGCACGCGGGCCCCACCGCCGACTGGAAGGCGCTCTACGCCGCCTACATCGACGCGGGCCTGCCCTCGGGCGCCCCGGTGCCCGGCCTGGACTGACCCACCGCGCCACGGGAGAACATCACGTCATCTGCCGTCGCACCAGCTCGTGCAGCCGCCCGCCCGTGTCGGCGAGCAGCTGCGCGGGCGGCCCCTGCTGGGCCACCCGGCCGTTCTCCATCACGATCACACGGTCCGCGTCCAGCACCGTCGACAGGCGGTGCGCGATGACGATCCGGGTCGCGTTCAGCGCCTTCGTGGACTCGATCACCGTGCGCTGCGTCTCGTTGTCCAGGGCGCTGGTCGCCTCGTCGAAGAACAGGATCCGCGGGCGCCGGATCAGCGCCTGCGCGATCATCAGCCGCTGCCGCTGCCCGCCGGAGATCGCACCGTTGCCGGCGACGATGGTGTGCAGCCCCATCGGCATCCGCTGGATGTCCTCGGCGAGCCCCGCCATCTCGGCCGCCGCCATCGCCTCCTCCGGCGTGTACGGCTCGGTGCCGCAGATGACGTCCAGGATCGACCCGGTGAACGGCTGCGCGTGCTGGAGCACCACCCCGCACTGCCGCCGCACCGCCGACTGGTCGAGGGCGGCCAGGTCCTGCCCGTCGTACAGGACACTGCCGGAAAGGGGTCTGTCGAAACCGATCAGCAGCCGCAGCAGCGTGGACTTGCCGCAGCCGCTCGGGCCGACGACCGCCACGAACTCACCCGGGCGCACCTCGAAGGACACGTCGTCCAGGACGAGCGGTCCGTCGTCGGAGTAGCGGAACGACAGCCGTCGCGCCTCGATCGCCCCGGACAGCGGACCCGGCCGGGTGCTCGCCGCGGGCACCTCGGGCGCGGCCTCGAGCACCGGCCTGATCTCCTCGAACAGCGGCAGCGCGGCCACCGCGGAGACGAACGCGCCGGTCAGCTGGGTGACCGAGGTCAGCAGCATCGTCACCGACGTGTTGAAGGTGAGGAAGTCGGCCGCCGACAGCGCGCCGCGCGCCGGACCGGCCAGCAGCATGAACATCAGCAGCGAGCACAGCGGGAGATACACCGCGCCCAGCACCGAGTTGAGGTTCTTGATCTTCCCCAGCCGCTGCTGCAGCTCACGGCTGCGGGCGAACTCGGACGCCCACGCCGCGTAGGCGTAGTTCTCGGCCGCCGCCACCCTCAGCTTCGGCAGTCCGCGCAGGGTCTGGAAGGCCTGGTTGTTCAGCTTGTTGGTGAGCACCACCAGCTTGCGCTGCCAGCGCACCTGCCACAGGCCCAGCGCCGTGAACACACCCGCGATGACCACGAGCATGCCGATCGCCGCCATGGCCATCGGCACGCTGAACCACAGCAGCAGCCCCAGGTTCATCGCGCCGACGGTGACCGACTGCGCCACCGACGGGCCGACTCCGGCCAGCAGTCGGCGCATCGCGCTGACACCCATCGCCGCGCTCGCCAGTTCACCCGTGGAACGCTGCGCGAAGAACTTCGTCGGCAGTCGCAGCAGCCTGTCCCACACGGCCGGTTGCAGCGTGGCCTCGATCCGGCCCTCCAGCCGCAGGATGGTCAGGTTCTGCAGCAGCATGAACGCCGCCGCCACCACACCGGAGACCATCACCGCCAGGCACACCTGCACGATCAGCCCGGACTGCGCCCGCGGCACGTACTCACCGAGCACCCGGCCCGTCGCCACCGGCACCAGCGCGCCGATCGCCACCGTCACCAGCCCCGCCAGCAGCAGCCACATCAGATCCGAGCGGGTGCCGCGCAGCGTGAACCGCAGCAGCCCCAGCGGCCCGAGCCCCTTCTCCGGCAGCGGCCGGTAGAACATCACCGCGCGCGCCTCGAACTCCCCGGCGTTCGCCTTCTCCACCGGCGTCTCCCGGCCGGTCGCCGGATGGACGGCGACATAGCCGCCGCGCCGCCACAGCAGGGCCACCGGCGCCCCGGACAGCGCCCGCCGGCCGACCAGCGGCCCGGCGTTCTCCCGCCACCAGCGGCCGTTCAGGCGGACGGCCCGGGTGCGCAGCCGCGAGGCGAGCGCGACCCGTTCGACCGGGTCGAGCCGGTCGTCACCGGTGCCGGACTGCGGCGGTGCGGTGAGCGTGATCCCGGCGGCCTCGGCGACCAGTTTGCAGGCCGCGTAGGTGGCGTCCGCGTCGGCGGACGTGGTGCGCTTGGCCGAGCTGCGCCCGATGGAGGCGAGCAGGGTGCGGTCGGCCTGGGCGCGCACCGCCTCACCGGCCTTGATGCCGGCGGCCGTGCGGGTCTCGTGGGTGCGCTCCAACTGCTCGATCCAGCGGTCCAGGGTGGCCAGCAGCCGGTACTGCTGGTCCACCATGCCCTGCCAGACCGCCGGGTCCATCAGCAGGTCGGCGGCCGCCTCCTGGCCGTACAGGGAGCCGTACTGGACGCTGCCGGGCGGCACCTGCATCCAGAAGACGTCGTCGTCCTCCGCCATGCTCGAAGACGCTCGCACGGGGGCGCCCCCACCGTCCGCCGGGCGTTCCTCGGCCATCGGCGCCTGGAACAGGACCGACAGACCGCGGCCCACGCCGAGCGCGAGGGCGTACTCCAGCGGACTCGTCGTCGGCGGCACGTACTGCGGGTTGCCGTACTCGTCGTAACTCCACGTCTGCGTCTGCGCGGGCTGGTACAGCTCGCGCAGCGCGACGCGGTGCATCACGCAGTCGCGCACCGGGCGGGCGACGAGCGTGTGCTGCGGCCCGGCGACCGGGCCGAGCAGCAGCGAGCCCGCCTCCAGCCGTCCCAGGTGGTGCCAGTGGCCCTGCTGCGCGGCGTCGACCGCGAACAGGTCCAGTGCCCCGGCCGCGACCAGCCACAGCACCTGCGGGCCCTCCAGGTCCAGCCGGCCGAGGCCCGCGCAGTCCAGCGGCGTCCCCAGCTGCCCGAACGCGCCGAGCACCAGGTCGCCTTCGTGTACGGCCGTCATCTCATCGCTCCCTGACCAGCGCCGCGTACGCGCCGCCCAGCGCCACCAGCTCCTCGTGCCGGCCGCGCTCCACGATCTGGCCGTGCTGGAGCACGACGATCTCGTCGCTGTCGCGCACCGTGCTGAGCCGGTGCGCGATCACCACGCAGGCGCAGCCGCGGCGGCGCAGGTTGTCCATCACGATCTGCTCGGTCTCGGCGTCCAGGGCGCTGGTGACCTCGTCCAGGACGAGGATGCTCGGGCGGCGCACCAGGGCGCGCGCGATCTCCAGCCGCTGGCGCTGCCCGCCGGAGAAGTTGCGGCCGTCCTGCTCCACCTTGCTGTGGATGCCGCCGGGCCGGCGCGTCACCACGTCGTACAGCGCCGCGTCGCGCAGTGCCTCCAGCACCGCGTCGTCGGGGATCGACGGGTCCCACAGCGCCACGTTGTCCCGGACCGTGCCCTCGAAGAGGAACACGTCCTGGTCGACGAAGGACACCGAGGCCGCGAGCGCGCCGCGCGGAATGTCGTCCAGGCGCTGCCCGTCGATGCGGATCACGCCCTCCCACGGCGTGTACAGGCCCGCGATCAGCCGGGACACCGTCGACTTGCCGCTGCCCGAGCCGCCGACCAGGGCCACCTGCCGGCCGGGGCCGACCGTCAGGTCGAACCCGCTCAGCAGCGGCTTGTCCAGCGGGCTGTAGCCGAAGGTGATGTCCTGCAGCTCGACATGGCCGTGCAGCCGGCGTGTGGAGTCGGCGCCGCCCGCGCGGCCGTAGAGCGGATCGGCGCGGAAGTTCTCCACGTCCTTCAGCCGGGCCACGTCCGCGGCGAAGTCCTGGATGCGCCCCGCGACGCCGTTGAGCCGGGTCAGGGGAGCGGTGAACCGGGTCACCAGCGCCTGGAAGGCGACCAGCAGACCGACCGAGATGTGCCCCTCGATCGCCCGCATGCCGCCGATCCACAGGATCAGCGCGCTGTTCAGCGTGGCCAGCGTCGGCGCCACCACGCCCAGCCAGGCGCTCGGCACGCCGAGCCGCTGCTGCTCCTCCAGCGTGGTGGCGTGCTGTCCGGCCCACTTGCGGAAGTAGCCGTCCTCGCCGCCGGTCGCCTTCATCGTCTCGATGAGCTGAAGGCCGGTGTAGGCGGTGTTGGTCAGCCGTGCGCTGTCCGCGCGCAGCTTCGCCGTGCGCGTCGCGCGCAGCCGGACGACCACCCGCATGGCGACGACGTTCAGCAGGGCCACTCCGATGCCTACGGCCGTGAGCTGCGGGTCGTAGGTGTACAGCAGGATCGCGTACAGCACGACGACCACCGCGTCCACGCCCGCCGCCGCCAGATCGCGGGCCAGGGTCTCGGCGACCTGGTCGTTGGACTGCAACCGCTGGACCAGGTCGGCCGGGCTGCGCTGGGAGAAGAAGGTCACCGGCAGCCGCAGCAGATGGCGCAGGAAGCGGGCGCTGGAGAGCGTGGAGGAGATGATCCGGCCGTGGTGCAGGTTCGCCTGTTGCAGCCAGGTCAGCGCGACGGTGAGCGCGACACACGCCGCCATGGACGCGAACAGCACGCCCAGCAGCGAGGTCTGCCCGCCGATCAGGAACATGTCGATGTAGGTGCGGCTCAGCGCCGGCACCGCCGCGCCCACCAGCACCAGCAGCAGGCTCGCCAGCACCGCCGCCGGCAAGGTGCCCGCGGTGCCCTTCAGCCGTGCGGGCATCGCCCCCCACACGCCGGGCTTGCGGCCACCCGTGGTGAAGTCCTCGCCCGGCTCCATCACCAGCACCACACCGGTGAAGCTGCCGTCGAAGTCCTCCAGGGTGACGAACCGGCGGCCCTTGGCGGGGTCGTTGACGAACACGCCGCGCCGGCCGAAGCGGCGGCCCATCCCGTCGTAGACCACGTAGTGGTTGAACTCCCAGAACAGGATCGCGGGCGCCTTGACCTCGGCGAGTGCCGCCAGGTCCATCTGCATGCCCTTGGCCGTCAGACCGTAACCGCGGGCGGCCTTGAGCAGGTTGGAGGCGCGTGAGCCGTCGCGGGAGACGCCGCAGGCGATGCGCAGCTCCTCCAGCGGGACGTGCCGGCCGTAGTGGCCGAGCACCATCGCCAGGGAGGCGGCACCGCACTCCACCGCCTCCATCTGGAGCACGGTCGGGGTGCGCACGGTCCTCGCGCGCGGCTTCGGCACGGAACGCTTCGGCGGGGCGGCGCGTCGCCGGCCCCGCGTCTCGGGTGCGGCGGTGATCACGGCAGCAGCCAATCGACGGGACGCTGATCGGCCAGGTGGATCGAACCCGTGGCCAGGGTCATGGAGGTCAGGGGGTACGGCGGGCCGTCCGCGGACGACCAGCGGTAGCCGCTCCCAGTGCGGGACGAGGTGTCCAGTTCGACCGTGACGGCCACCGGCCGACCCTTCTTCGTGAACTGCTCGCCGAGCTGGCTGTCCCCGAGGAACGCGCCGATGGCCTGCGCCGACTGGGCGGTGCGGTCCACGGACTTCACATGGCCGCGCAGCACGCCGTACTGCTGCGCCGGCACCGTCTGCACGGTCAGGTCCACGGCGGCGTGCGCGGGGATGATCGAGGCGTTCTCGGCCGGGACGTACACGGTGGCGTACAGCGGGTCGCCGGCGTGCGCGACCTTCTCCACGGCCGCGACGTTCGCGCCGGTGGAGATGATCTGCCCGATGGTGGCGGCGAGCGCCGTGATACGGCCCGCGGCGACCGTGCGGACCGTGGTCTCGCCGTCGGCCGTGCGGACCTTCAGCACCGGGGCGTTCGCGGGCAGCCGGGCGCCCTCCTCGGCGAGGACCGCCGTCACCTGCCCCGCGACCGGGCTCTGCAGGACGTAACTGCCCTCCCCGTGGGTGAGAACGGCCGGCGCGCCGACCGTGGAGGCGACGGAACCGGTCACCGCCCACACCGAGGCGGCCACGATCGCGACCACCGTCACCGACAGCACGAGCCAGCCCTGCGGGCGGGCGAGACGCACCGGAAGATCGAGCTCCTCCGGTGATTGGAGCTTGGCGAGGGCCTGTTGGCGGAACTGCACGGTCACCTACATCGGGTACGGCACCGGTGGCACGCCCGTAGGTCCCGGAGCCGGGGGGCGGCTGCGGGACCTACGGGGGGCACAGAAGGTGCGATCAGAGGCCGGCGACCAGGCCGGTGATCGGGGCGGTGTTCAGGCCGGTGACGCCCTCGACCGTGCCGACGACCGTGTCCACCACGCCCGAGACCGGGGCGATGCCGTTGAGGGCACCGGTGGCGGTGTTCAGGGCGTTGACGGACAGGCCGCCGGAGACGTTGTCCAGCTCGGCGTCGGAGATCTCGACGGTCGCAACCTGGGGGGTGGAGTTCATGATGGAACTTCCCTTCATATGGGTATGTCACAAGGGGGGTACCGGGGGTCACGGGGATCCCCGCGGTGCGTTGGATAAAAGCACGCGGCGACCGCGCGCTTCCAATCAACCTGGGCTCTCACCTGGGCACTTGTGCCGCTCGCCGACCCAAAGGTGCAGGCGCGCGCACGCGGCGTCGGCGACTTCTTCACACCTCGCTCCGCTTCGGCGCACACCCCGGCTTGCGGTCCGCCGGCCGAATCGGGCACTTGGCGCAAACGAAGACCGGGCGCCGCGCGGTTGTGCAGATCCGCGGCACCCGGTGACCTGGTTGAGCATTCGATGTGCAGATTCCCTGAAGCAGATATTCCGTTCCGTGTCCGCAACCGACCGTCGCCGGACGGATACCGATCGTGTCAGCCTCGGGTCCGACCGGCATGGCGCGCGTCAGCCGTCGCGCCCCACCGATACGGCTCGCAACAGCCGTTGCCCGGCCGGTATCGCTCGCGTGAGGCGTCGCCCAGCCGGTATCGCTCGCGTGAGGCGTCACCGGACCCGGATCGACCGCCTCAGCCGTCGCCGGGCCCGGACCGGCCCCGTCAGCCGTCGCCGGACCCGGATCGCTCGCGTCAGCCGAGCAGTGCGTACACCGTGGTGGCGTGTGCGGCGAGCTCGCCCGAGGCCGCGTCGACGAGCGAGACGTCCGCGAACGCCATGCGGCGGCCCAGCTTGGTGAGCACCGCCGTGATCAGGACGTCCGCCCCCGTCACGGCGCGCTGGAAGGACGTCGACTGCTGCACGGTCGTCATCGGGACATAGCCGTCGCGCGCCGCCGACACGGCGAGCACGGTCGCGGTGTCGGCGGCCGCCATCAGCGCCTGCCCCGACAGCGCCCCGCCCTCCCTGGCCAGCCGGTCCGACCAGGGCAGGCGCAGCGTCGCCCGGCCCGGCTCGATCTCCTGCACGGACAGCCCCAGATCCAGCACCCAGGGCGCGAAGTTGCCGGACAGGATCTTGTCCGCCTCGGCGGTGGTCATCGTCATGCGGGGATTCTTCCCGCATCCGGCCCGCCACGCCCGTGTCCCGGCCCGATCGCCCCTCCGTGTCCCGGCCCGATCCCCCCTCCGTGTCCTGGCCGGATCGGCGCGCGTGGCAAGCTCGTTGACACACCGCGTTGAACACCCCGCCCGCGCCCTGCGTACCAACGGCCGTCCAGGCGCCGCTGAGAGGGCCCTACCCCCACAACCCCCCAGGAGGGCGAGAACGTTGAGTCACAAGCGAATCCCGAAGCGCAAGGCAGCGATGGCGGCGGGCGGTGTGGCGGCGCTCGGCGCGGCGGCGATCCTGCTGCCGCAGGCCAACGCCTCGCAGGACGGCGCCTCGGGCACGCCGGCCCCGCGCACCCTCAAGGCCGCCGACGCCCAGGGCCTGGCAGCGCAGCTCTCCGGCCTGCTGGGCGATTCCTTCGCCGGCTCCTACTACGACGCGGGCAAGCGCCAACTCGTCGTCGACGTCGCCCCCGGCGGCGACGACAACGTCGTCGCGCAGGCCAAGAAGGCCGGTGCGGCGGTGCGCGAGGTCGCCCACAGCCTGGCCGCCCTGAAGTCGGGTGCCCGCACGCTGAAGGACCGGGCCTCCATACCCGGCACCGCCTGGGCCATCGACCCGCGCACCAACAAGCTGCTGGTCACCGCCGACCGCACCGTCACCGGCGCGCGGTGGGAGCGGCTCCAGTCGACCGTGCGGAGCCTCGGCCAGGACATGGCCACGGTGAAGAAGTCCACCGGGACCTTCAAGACCTTCGTCTCCGGCGGCGACGCCATCTTCGGCGGCGGGGCGCGCTGCTCCCTCGGCTTCAACGTCACGGCGTCCGACGGCTCACCCGCCTTCCTGACGGCCGGTCACTGCGGGGTCGCCGCCAAGCAGTGGTCCGACGCGCAGAACGGACAGCCCATTGCCACCGTCGACCAGGCGGTCTTCCCCGGCAACGGCGACTTCTCCCTCGTCAAGTACGACGACCCGAACACCCAGGCGCCCAGCGAGGTCAACGCCGGCGGCGGACGGACCGTGCAGATCAGCCAGGCCGCGGACGCGACCGTCGGCCAGCAGGTCTTCCGGATGGGCAGCACGACGGGACTGCACGACGGGCAGGTCCTCGGACTCGACGCCACCGTCAACTACCCCGAGGGCACGGTCAGCGGACTCATCCAGACGAACGTGTGCGCCGAACCCGGCGACAGCGGCGGCTCCCTGTTCACCCAGGACGGCCTCGCGGTCGGCCTCACCTCGGGCGGCAGCGGCGACTGCACCTCCGGCGGGGAGACGTTCTTCCAGCCGGTGACGACGGCACTGCAGGCGACGGGGGCGGCGCTGGGCGCGGGTGCCGGCGCGGGTGCCGGCGGCGCGGGCCAGGGCGCGGGTGAGCAGCAGTCCGGCGCCGGCCAGTCCGGCAGCGGCGCGGGCGACGGCTCGGCGACCGGCGACGGCTCGGGCGCACAGGACGGTTCCGGCGCGCAGGACGGTTCCGGCGCAGGTGACGGTTCCGCGCTCACCGGGACGAACTGACTTCGCCCCCTGCGGACCCCCTGACCGGCCTCACCGCGGTTCCCGGCCGGCAGGGGAGACGGTCCGGTCCTCCGGCGGGAGGGCCGGACCGCTCATCGCGACCTCATCACACCGGCTCGTCCCGAGCGGGTCCTCACGACCAGGCTCATCGCGCCCCGCTCACCGGGCTCGCAGGACCAGCAGCGCCACGTCGTCGATGCGTTCCTCCCCGGCGGTGTACTGCGTGACGAGAGCGTCGGCGAGTTCGTCCAGCGGCATGTCGCCGCAGTCGGCGAGCCGCTCGCACAACTCGGCCAGCGCGTCCTCGATGTCGGTGCCCGGGGACTCGATCAGCCCGTCGGTGTAGAGCAGGAGCAGCGCCCCCGGCGGCAGCTCGAACTCGGTCGTCGCGTACGCGGCCCCCGCGTCGATGCCGAGCAGGGGACCGCCCGCCCGGTCGAGCACCTTCACACGTCCGTCCGGCCTGCGCAGCAGCGGCGGGGGATGCCCGGCCCGCGCCATCACCGCGCGTCCGTGTCCCGGGTCCAGCCGCAGGTACAGACAGGAGGCGAACAGGTCGGAGCCGAGGTCGATCAGCAGCCGGTTGGTGGCGCTCATGACCTCTCCCGGGCTGTGCCCGACGGTCGTGTACGCCCGCACCGCGGTGCGGATCTGCCCCATCAGCCCCGCCGCCGTCACGTTGTGCCCCTGGACGTCCCCGATGACCGCCGCCGCCAGCGGAGGCGAGGGCACCAGGTCGTAGAAGTCGCCGCCGATGTCCATGCCGCGGGTCGCGGGCAGATAGCGCGCGGCCGCGTCGATGCCGGGCAGCGGGGGCAGCGAGTGCGGCAGCAGGGCCTCCTGCAGCCCGTGCGCCAGCTGGTGTTTGACGTCGTACAGCAGAGCGCGTTCCAGTGCCTGCGCGATCAGTCCGCCGAGACTCGTCAGCACCGCGCGCTCGTCGGCCGGGAACGGGTGCGGCTCGGCGTAGGCGAGGACGCAGGTGCCGACGGGGCGGCCGGAGGCGATGAGCGGCAGATACGCCCAGGCCGCGAAGCCGTCCGGGGTGGCGTGGCGGGACGGGTACAGCCGCTCCAGCTCCCGCCGCGAGGCGAAGAACGCGGGCACCCCGCTGTTCAGGGCCTGCGTGCCGGGCGTCGCCTCGGTCAGCGGGGTCCCGTCGAACCGCTCCACGACGTGCGCATCCGGGTAGCCGCGGTGTCCCAGCACATGCAGCCGGCCGGCCCGCGAGCCGAGCAGCACCACGGCCCGGCTGCCGACGGCCGGGGCCAGCTCCTGAGCGACCAGCGCCACCACGTCCTGCACGCCCACCGCCTCGGTCAGCGCCCCGGCCAGGCTCAGCACCTGCGAGATGGTCACCAGCCGGGACGGCGCGTCCCCGGGCTGCGGACCGGCCCGGTACAGTTCCGACACCGCCCGGGCCCGCGAGATGCGCACGCTCAGCCCGGTCGTGCTCGGATACAGGCGGAACGACAGCCATGTGCCGGGCGGGCGCATCGCCACGAACGACGTGACCTGCTGGCTGATCAGCGCGCCCCGGTAGCGGTCCTCGTACATCGGATCGCGCAGCCAGGGCAGCGTGACCCACGGCTGGTCGCCGAGCAGGTCCTCCACCTCGGCGCCCAGCAGTTCGGCCGCCGCCGCGTTGACGAAGGAGACCCGGCCGTTCAGATCCAGCGAGCACAGCCCGTACGGCAGCCGTGCCACCATCCGGGCCGCCTCGGCGGAGCCCAGCGAGCCGGTCAGCCCCTCCGGGGGCGGCGTGGCGAGCAGGTCGGGCTCGGACCGCAGCGGCCGGCCCTCGGCGGCGGCCCGCTCGAGCTGCCGGGCGAGGTGGTCGCAGGCCGCGGTCAGCCTTCGGAGCTCGTCCTGCTGCGGCTCGGCCGGACGCCCGCCGGGCCAGGTGACGAACACCGCCCCGTACACCGTGGAATTGGTGGCCACCGGCAGGGCGGCCAGCCCGAAGGGGTAGGGGAGCACCACCGAGATCCGGGGGTAGCGGCGGGCCATGTCCTCCTCACCGCCCACCCACACCGGGCGCCGCTCGCGGGCCGCCTCCGCCACCGGGATCGGCGCGCCGAGCCCGACCCGCTCCCACGGGGCGGCGAACGCCCGGGGCATCCCGACCATCACCGCCATCTCCAGCACCGGCTCGTCGGGGACCCTCAGGTACACCGCGCCGGAGTGCGCCCCGACGTCCTCCAGCATCGCCGTGAGCGCCAGCGACAGCAGCGGTCCGCTGTCCGGTTCGCCGTGGCCCGCTTCCTCGCCCGGCGTCCCGTGGTCCGCTCCCTCGTCCGGTTCCCCGGGGGCCGGTGCGCCGTCCGGCTCCCCGTGAGCCGGCGCAGCACGCCCGGGCGGCTGCCCGTCGGTCACGCCGACCACCTCCTCGCCCGCCCGCGTCGGCCGCGGACCCGACGTTGCACGCGTTCCCCGCAGGCACGCCGGAAAGCCCCGGGGAGGTCCCAGGGATCAAATCTGCCTCGCCGGGCCGAGCCGCGCACGGCGAGCGCCCGCGAGCCGCCGCGACGGGCGGTGCCCTGGGCCGTCACGCCGCACCGGCCGGCGCGGGGATCGGTTGCCGGCGCCCTGCGCCGACGCAAACCCACCCGGCTACCCCGCCCTGCGGGTGATCATGCCCGGACAGTCGGAGCGCGGGGCGGTGCACGGGCTGCACCCGTGCGCCCCCGCGCCTCGCGTTGGCCGGATCTCCGCCACCGGGGAACGTCACTAACGCCAACAATGGGGCACGCGTTCACCACCACGACTCCGGCGCAACGAGCTGAAGGGGCAGCATTGATCCGGGTACTTCTGGTCCATGACGCGTCTCTGGTGCGGTCCGTCCTCGCGGACTGGCTGCGCCGGGAGGACGACCTGCGCGTCTACGACACCTCATGGCGCGCCGCGCCGGGCCGGGTGCGGTCGGTACGGCCCGACGTGTGCGCGGCGGACCTGGAGTGCTCCGACGCACCCGGCGTCCCGCCCCTCGGGGAGCTGTGCGGGCGGCCGGCGGACGGCACGGGGCCGCGGCTGCTGGTGCTGGCCGACGCGCACCGGCCGGGGCTGCTGCGAAGAGCCCGGGAAGCGGGGGCGCTCGGCTACATCGGCAAGGAGGGCGCGCCCGAGCGCCTGATCGAGGGCATCCGGCGTGTCGCCGAGGGGGAACGTTTCGTCGACGACTCCCTCGGCTTCGGCTTCCTGGAGGCCGCCGAGATGCCGCTGACCCGGCGCGAGCTGAGCGTGTTATCGCTCGCGGCCGGCGGCGCCTCCGTCGCGGAGATCGCCGGGAGCCTGCACCTGTCGCACGGCACGGTGCGCAACTACATGGCGGCCATCACCCGCAAGACCGGTGCCCGCAACCGCATCGACGCCATCCGCATCTCCCAGGGTCAGGGCTGGGTCTGACTCCGCCGGAGCCGGGACCATGGCGGGGGCGGTGTCGGTGGCCCAGTGGCCGACCAGGTCGCGGTACAGCGGCGAGCCGGCCAGCAGCTCGCCGTGCGTGCCGTACGCCGTGCGCGGGCCGTCCAGCACCAGCACCCGGCCGCCGCGCCGCGCCGAGCTGATGCGGTGGGCCACGACGACCAGCGTCCCGCCCGCCCGCCGGGCGAAGGCCCGCTCCGCGCGCTCCTCCGCCTCCGCGTCCAGATGGCAGGTCGCCTCGTCCAGCAGCACCAGCGGCGCGTACGACAGATGGGCCCGGGTCAGCGCGATCAGCTGCCGCTCGCCCGCCGACAGCGCCGCCGGGTCCACCGGCGCGCTCGGACCGCCGAGCCGCTCCAGCAGCGGCGTAAGCCCGACCGCGTCGGCCGCGGCGAGCAGCTCCGGCTCGGGCACCGGTTCCGGCCGCAGCAGGCTCAGGTTCTCCCCGAGGGTGCCGCTGTGGACGTACGCCTCCTGCGGCACGAGCACCCGCAGCGCGGCGGCCCGCGCCGAGGGCACCGGCGCGCCGTACACGCGGATACCGCCGCGCACCGGCTCGAGCAGCCCCGCGACGAGCGCGGTGAGCGTCGACTTCCCGATGCCGCTGGGCCCGACGACGACCAGATGGGCGCCCTGCGGGAGCGTGAGGTTGAGGTCGTCGATCACGGGGGCCGCGCCCGGGCCGTAGGCGAAGCTGACGCCGGTCAGGCGCAGGGCGGCTTCCTCGGCCGCCGCTGCCGGTGCGGTGACGGGAGCCGCCGGGGGGCCCGCCGCGGCCGTCTCCCGCGCGCCGCCCGGCACCGGCTCCCCGGCGTCCGCCCGCGGTGCCAGCCGGCGCAGGACCACCGTCAGGCGGGCGCCGCTCGTGCCGAGGCCGTGGACGAGGGTGCGCAGGGCGGGCAGCAGGGACTGGGTGACGTAGGCGAGGGCGCCGACCAGGGCGCCCGGGGTCACCCCGCGGGCCAGGAGCCAGGGTGCCGCGGCCGGCAGCAGGACGGCCGGCAGGTGGCCGCCGACGGCGAGGGCCGCCGTGCGCAGCACGGAGAAGCGGGCCAGGGAGCGCGCCGCACGCAGTTCGGCGTCGATGTCCACTCCGACGTCCGCCGCGACGCGTTCCTCCGCCCCGGACGCGGTGATGTCCCGCAGCCCGGGGCAGACGGCGCCGAGGCGCGCGGCGAGTGCCTCGTCGGCGGCGAGGTAGGTCTCCTGCCGCCGGGCCAGCGGCCGCAGCGTCACCGCGAACAGCGCCACACCGGCGGCCAGCGGCGGCCCCACGACGAGCAGCAGGGGCGGCGCGAGGGCGAGCAGCCCGGCGACCGCGCCGACGGACGTGAACAGGAACGACCGCGCCACCATCACCAGCCCGGCGAAGGTGTCCCGCGCGATCTCCACCTGCTGGGTGAGGCCGGACAGCGCCCCGTCGTCCGCCTCGCGCACACCGCGTTCCACGACCAGGGTCACCAGCCGGTCCCGCAGCGGTTCCACCAGCGCGGCGACCGCGCCGTACACCCGCCCGGTGCCCAGCGCGCCGGCCAGCACCCCCGCGCCCGCCACCGCCAGCCAGACCAGCCCGGTCCCGGCCCGCCCGGCGAGGAACCCGTCGTCCAGGGCGCGGGCCAGACCGTAGCCGAGCAGGAAGGTCTGCCCGGTCTCCAGCACCGACCAGCCGGCCAGCCGCAGCAGCACGGGCCACCGCCGGCGCAGGAACCGCGCCCCCCGTACGAGGAGCCCGGCGCCCGCAGCCGTACCTTCCCCTCCGCGCACCGCCCCGCCTCCTGCGCTCACCGCCCCGCCTCCTCCCGCTCCGCGCCGGCGAACACCGCCCGGTAGCCGGGGTCCCGCCACAGCGTCTCGTGCCGGCCCACGGCGCGGACGCGTCCGCCGTCCAGCCAGGCCACGACGTCCGCGCGGGCGGCCGTCGCGGCGCGGTGGGCGACGAGCAGGCGGGTGCCCCGGCCGCCCGGACCGGTGAGAGCCTCGGTGATGTGGTGCTCGGTCACGGTGTCGAGGCTCGACAGCGCGTCGTCCAGGACGAGCAGCCGCCCGCCCCGGGCGAAGGCGCGCGCGAGACCCAGGCGCTGCGACTCGCCGCCGGAACGCGGGGCGTCGGCCAGGGCGGTGCCGTAGCCGGAGGGAAGGCGTCGCACGAAGTCGTCGGCGTGCGCCGAGCGGGCCGCGTCGCGGACGCGGCCGGGGGACGGGTGCGGCAGGCCGAGGGCGAGTGCGTCCTCCACCGTGGTGCCGAGCAGCACAGGGCGGTCGAAGGCGCAGGCCACCGCTGTCCGCAGCTCCTCGGCGGACAGCTCCCGCAGGGGCACCCCGTCCAGCAGGATCTCCCCGGCGTCCGGGTCGGCCAGGCGCGCAACCAGCGCCGCGAGCACCGACTTGCCCGTCCCGGAGCGGCCGACGACCGCGAGCGTGGTCCCGCCCGGCACGACCAGGTCGACCCCGTCGAGCACCGTGCGCTCGCCGCGCCGCGCGGTCACCCCGCGCAGTTCCAGGCGTCCTAGGCCGCCCTCCGGCAGCCGGCGTCGGCCGTACCGGGGCGCGGGCACGGCGTGCAGCTCGCCCAGACGTCCGGCCGCCGCACGGGCCCGCGCCACAGCGGTGAGCTGCCCGACGAGCGCTCCGACACCGGTGGCGAGCACCGCGTACCGCGACGCCGCCAGCAGCTCCCCGGCGGTGAGCCGGTGCCGGGCCAGCAGCAGGCCCGCGACCGCCACCACCGCCAGTTGCAGCAGCGGCGCCACCGCGACGGCCTGCGCCGCGGCCCGGCCCTGCACCCGCCACATGCGGTGCCCGGCGCGGGACAGTTCCTCAAGCGGCGCGAGGATGCGGGCCGTCTCCCGCTCCTGGAGCCCGGCCGCGCGGATGGTGCGCCGCCCGGCGACGGCCTCAGCCAGCGTCGCCGCCATCCGCCCCTGCACCCGCTGGTAGTCGGTGACGCTGGCGGACGTGTCGCGGGCCAGGGCGCGCAGCAGGAGGTAGAGCGGCGGTGCCCCGGCGAGCAGGACGACCGCCAGCCAGGGGTCGATCAGCGCCAGCGCGACGACGCCCCCGGCCGGCACCACGATCGCGGCCGGCAGCGCGGCGCGGGCCGCCGGGGCCGTTCCGGCCGCGGCGGCGTTCCCGACCAGCCGGGCGACCAGTTCACCGGCCGGGAAGCGGTCCTGGGCCCGGGGACCGAGAGCGAGCACATGGCCGGTGGCACGACGGCGCAGCCACGCGGTGGTGCGGGCGTCGACGGTGCCGTGGAGCACCGTGTCGGCCGCGTCGAGCACGGCTGTCAGCAGCACGAGGCCCGCGCACAGCAGCACCCAGCGCGTCGCGGACTCGTGCGCCAGCAGCAGGTCCAGGGCCCGCCCCAGCGCCGCCGGCAGCAGCAGCCCGGCGCCGGCCGACGCGACACCGGCCACCGTCAGGGCCGTACGGCGACCCGCGCTGTGCCGGGCCGCTGCGCGCAGCAGCACCCGGCTCTCGTCGTTCGCCGTGCCGCCTCGCTGGTGCGCACCTGCCATGCCGCCTGCTCCCGGAGAAGAGTGAGGGCCCCGGGTGGCCCCCGTGCGAAGGGGGCCACCCGGAGCCTGGGTCACGCGAGGGGTGTCACGCTCGGGGCGTCACACACAGAGCAGGACGCTCGCGGCGCTGATGCAGGACAACAGGCTGACGGTGCTCGCGCCGCCGCCGCCGGTGTGCTCGTCGGACTCCATCGTCTGCAGGTCGAGAAGAGCCATGATCGTGTCCTTTCGTCATGGGGACAGGGGTGATGTCACGACCGCGGGACTGCGGCCGCGTCTATTGGGGCCGCGTGAGCGGCGGGAGGAACGGCAGGTGTGCCGGGCCGGGGCCGTCGAGGGCCGCGCCGAGCGCCAGCAGGCAGCCCGCCGTTCCGGTGGCGAGGTCCATGGAGAGCCGCATCATCTGGTGGCCGGGGAAGGCGAGCTGGCCCTGGTAGGCCATCGCGTACCAGCCGAGCCCGGAGATCTGGCCGGCCAGGAGCTCCGGCGCCGCCCCGGTGCGGCTCAGGTGCAGGATCAGTCCGGCGCGGCCCTGGAACAGCCCGGGCTGCGCGTAGAAGCGGGAGGTCGCGGCGGTCAGTACGCCCGCCCGTACGGCCGCGAACTGTTCGGCCGCCTGCGGCGCGTGCGTGAGGAAGTCGTCCAGGACCATGCCGATCCCGGCGCTGCCGTCGCCGAGATACGGCAGGGTGCGCCAGCCCTCGTCGACCTCCAGCGAGCCGCCCGGCCGCACCACGCAGCGTTCCAGGTCCCGCTGGAGTGCCACACCGGCCGCCCGCAGCAACTCCGCCTCACCGGTGCGTTCGTACTGCCGCAGCAGGAACAGCGCCGGCCCGCTCGCGCCGCGCATCAGCCCGGCCCGCCGTTTCGGCGCCGGCGGCTCCGCCAGACGCCCGACGAGGACCCGCGCCGCCTCGGCGGCCCGCTCGCCCAGCTCGCTCTCGCCGGTGGCGTCCGCGAGCGCGCCGAGGACCAGGCCGAGCCCGGCGAGTCCGCCGTGCAGGTCCGAGGACAGGTTCTGCCAGCGTTCGCGGAGGATGCCCTCGACGAGGTCCAGGGCCCGTTGCCGGTGGCCCAGCAGGGCGAGTACGTGGGCGACGCCCGCGAGACCGTCGTACAGGCCGAGCGGGGTGCCCACGGGCGCCGGGTCGGTGTGGTCCAGCAGCCAGCGCTCGCCCTCGTCGTAGCGTTCGGCGCCGGTCGCGGCGAGCGCGTACAGCACGCCGGCCGCGCCGTGGCCGATACCGAGACCGCCCCCGTCGGAGAACTGGGCGATGTCGCCGGGGAAGAGCCGGTCGTCGCGTTCCGGGGTCGCCGAGGCGAGGATCGCCTTGGTCATCGAGTCCCGGCTGTGCGGCCAGTCGGCGGGATCCACGAGCGGGACGGATCCCGCCGACCGGCCGGCCGTGTCCCGGGTGATCTCGGCGACCGCCTCCGCCAGGAAGCCGGCGGGCACCTCGGGGAACTCACGGGCGATGACCTCGGCGAGGTGGGCCGCCTTGCCGCGGTCCACCACGAACAGCGTGGTCACCGGCAGGAACAGCGCGAGCCGCAGGCAGGCGAGGGCGTAGCGGTCCACCTCTACGCCCCGCCGGTCGGGCGGCGCGAAGAAGCCCGGGTGGGCGACGACCTGGCGGCCGTGCTCCTCGACGGGTGCGGCCGCCTCGAAGTCGATCAGGTACACCGACTCCTCGTCGGGGGCGACCATGATGTTGAAGACGTGCAGGTCGTTGAAGACGATCCCGCGCGCGTGCACCTTCTCCACCGCCTGCTCCACGGCCCGGTGGATGCGCACCGCCCACGCCGTGTACGCGGCGACCTCGCCGGGATCCGGGTCCGGCGTGAGCAGCGGATGCCGCTCCGCGAAGAACGCGTTCAGCGGCCGCCCCTCGACGAAGTCCGTCACCAGGAACCGGTGGTCGCCGAGCGTGAACCAGTCCCGCACCTCCGGCACCACACCGGTGCCCGCCAGCCGCTCCAGCGCGTCCTTCTCCCGCTCCAGCCGGGCGATGGCGTCGGCGCCGTCGGAGGCCAGCCCCGCGTGCGGGCGGCCCTCCTTCAGCACCACCTTGCGGCCGTTGCGGGTGTCGGTGCCCGCGTACACCCCGCCGCCGTTGGAGAAGTGCAGCGCCTTGTCGATGCGGTACGGCAGCTCGCCCACCGTCGTGGTGTTGCGCGCGGCCAGATGCGGCGCGAGGAACTCGGGCAGCGTCACCCACTCCGGCACCTGGAAGGAGGGAGTGCGCCGGTCCGGCACCAGCCGGCCCTCCCCGTCACGGACCGCCGGCACCAGCGCGCCGCGCTCGTCGACGACGTAGGAGCGCGCGAAGGCGCCGTAGCGGACGTACAGCGGGCCCTCGCCCCAGCGCAGGTCGGTGAGGATGTACGGGCCCTCGAAGCCCTCCAGCAGCTCGCCCAGCTCCCGCAGCACGGTGTGCAGCTGCTCCTCGCCGTCCGGGTAGACGGTGACGAACTTGCCGCTGGTGTCGCGCCCGGCGTACTTGGCGTTGCGCAGGTGCAGCAGGTGCGGGCCCGGCACGAACTTGAACGGGATGCGGCGCGGCACGCAGTAGTCCCACACGATCGCCGCGATCCGCTCGGCGTTCGCCCGGGTGGCCGAAGCGTGGATCTTCCAGCCCTGGGCCGGACCGAAGTGCGGCCGGCCGTCCGCGGCGAGCGGGGTCAGCGTCAGCCAGTCTCCGACGCGCGCCGCGCTCCAGCCCGCCGGCACTTCACGGCGCGCCGCCGCGAACAGCGGTGCGGCCTGCTCGCCGCCGTCCGACAGCCGGTCCGGCGTGTCGTAGAAGTGACGGTCGGCGAGGGCGTACACCTCGTACCGCTTGTCCATGCCTCCCCCTCCGTGGTCCGCCCAAGAGATTTCCAGTGAGTGACCGACCACCGACAGTCACGGGTGTCACCACATCGCCGTGCAGAACGCATGCGTCAACAGATGTTCGGATCGTTTCGAGCAGCTCAGCCGCCGCGGCCCGGTCGCGGTCGCAGGGGCTGCGCGGGCGGGCGATGCGCGCTGTAATACCGACGTGGTCGGTGAGGGAGCTGCGGGACGCGAGCCGCGGACACTGCGTGCGGAACGTGCCCTCAAGGCGCTCGCCTCCGGCCGCGACTCACCCGAACGGCTCCGGCAGGTCCTCGAACAGGCACTGGTGTTCGCCGACGCGCAGCTGGCCGCCGTCTACACCCCGGGTGAGGACGGCGACCTGCTGTGTCTGGTGGAGTGCGCCGGAGTGCCGAGATCCGTGTACGGCCTGCGCGAGAGCTACCCGGTGTCCGGGGGCTCGCCGGCCGCCGACGTGCACCGCACCGGGCACGCGGTGTGGCTCGGGCCCCGGGAGCTGGCCGCGCGGGCGCCGTCGCGGCGCGTTCCCGCACTCGACTTCCACCTGGCCGCGCTGCCCCTGCACGGCACCGGCGGCTGCCTCCTCGCCGTCACCGAGGAGAGCGGCGGCTTCGGCACCGAGGCGCGTACCTGTCTGGAGCTGGTCGCCGCGGCCGTCGTCACGGGCGTGCCGGTCGCGGCCACCGAGACCGGTGAGCTGCCCGCGCACTCCTTCAGCCTCGCCATGGACAGCGGGCGGGTCGCGGTCGGTGACGGCATCCTGCGGCTGTTCGGGCTGGACCGCGAGGACTTCGACGGCAAGGTCGAGACCCTGCTGCGGCTCACCGTCCCCGAGGACCTGCCCGCACTGATGTCCGTCGTCGAGGCCGACCACATGTCGATAGGCGACCGCGAGCTGGAGTTCCGGATCCTCCAGCCCTCGGGCGCGCCCAGGTGGCTCCGGCTGCGCGGGCGGCTGCTGCCCGGCGGGGAGGGGCGGCCCGCCCGGCTGGTCGGCACCGTCGAGGACACCTCCGCGCTGCGCTCCGACGTCACCGACGTGGCCCGGGTGCAGCGCCTGGCCGCCATGCTGGCCACCGCGGGAACCGTGCGGGACGTCAGCCAGGCCGTCGTGTCCGCCCTGCGCAAACCGCTGCGGGCCGACCGGATCGCGCTCGCCGAGCTGGAGGGCGACCGCCTCGTCGTCACCGTCCTCGACCCGCCGCAGCCCGAGGCCTGGCCGGAGCTGTGGCGGCTGGAGTGGCGCGCCGAGTGGCCCGACGCGCCCGTGCGTGCCATGCCCACCCTCGCCGCCGCGCTGCGCGAGGGCCGCGCCCAGATCTGGCCCGCCGGCACCGCCCTGGAACCCGCCCTCGCCGAGGTCGGGCCCGGCGGACTCGCCGTGCTGCCGCTGCCCGCGGGCAACCGCATGGCCGGCGCCTGCCTCATCGGCTGGGACGCCCCGCACGACTTCGGCCCCGACGAACGCGCCCTGCTCACCGCCTCCGCAGGCCTCGCCGGGCAGGCCCTGATGCGCGCCCACGCCTTCGACGCCGAGCACGAACTGGTCGGCATGCTCCAGCGTCAGCTGCTGCCGCGCCGGCTGCCCACGCTGCCCGGCGCCGTCGCGGTCGCCCGCTACCTGCCCGCCACGGCCGGCCTCGAGGTCGGCGGGGACTGGTACGACGTGATCCCGCTGCCCGACCACCACGTCGCCCTCGTCATCGGCGACGTACAGGGCCACAGCACCGCCGCCGCCACCCTCATGGGGCAGATGCGCACCGCCCTGCGCGCCTACGCCGTCGAGGGCCACCCGCCGGACGTGGTCGTCTCGCACGCCAACCGGCTGCTGGCCGACCTGGAGACCGACCTGTTCGCCACCTGCGCCTACGTCGACCTCGACCTGGAGTCCGGCTCCGCGTGGTGCGTACGGGCCGGGCATCTGCCGCCGGTACTGCGCCATCCCGACGGCAGCACCGAGATCGTCGAGTCCGACGGCGGCCCGCCGCTCGGTGTGCTCCCGCAGGCGGACTTCCCGCTCGGCCCGCTGTCCCTGCGGCCCGGCACGGTGCTCGCGCTCACCACGGACGGCCTGGTCGAGTCGGCGGACTCCGACATCGACACCGGCCTCGCCCGGCTCGCCCACGACCTCGGCGGCTGCGGCGTCGCCGACCTCGGCACGGTCGCCGACGCCCTGCTCGGCAACGCCCACCGCAGCGACGACGTCGCCCTGCTCCTGCTGCGCTACGACGGGATGGCCTCGCGCCCGCGGCGGGAGAGCTGGACGGTGTGGCGGGTGCCGCAGGCCGTCGGGCACGCCCGCCGCTTCGCCCGGCGCACCCTGCGCGCCTGGGGCGTCCCCGCGTCCGCCGTCGACGCCGCCCTGCTCGTCGTCTCCGAGCTCGTCACCAACGCCCTCGTGCACACCGGCGGGCAGGTCCGCCTCAGCCTCACCCTGGTCAACCACCGGCTGCGCATCGCGGTCGCCGACGCCTCCCCGCGCACCCCCGTGAAGCCGACCAGCATCGGCTGGGAGGCCACCGGCGGCCGCGGCATCCTCCTCGTGGAGGCCGTGTCGGACACCTGGGGCGCGGTCCCCGTCAGCGGCGGCAAACAGGTGTGGAGCGAGATCGACATCGCCCGCTGAATTCCCGTGTCACCGGGCGGCTGCGGGTAACCCGGCTCCCGCACACCCCCTTGGCAAGGAGTACGCCATGACCCAGCACGTCCGCGACATCATGACCGCCGACCCGGTCACCGTGGAGCCGCAGGCCTCCGTCACCGCCGTGGCCCGGCTGATGCGCGACGAGGACCTCGGCGCGGTCCTGGTGACCGACGGCGACGACCTGCGCGGCCTGGTCACCGACCGTGACCTGGTGGTGCGGGGCATCGCCGACGGCGGTGACCCGGAGCAGACCACCGTCGCCGGCATCTGCAGCGACGACGTGGTCACCGTCGGCCCCGACGACGACCTGAGCCTCGCGATCCGCCTGATGCGCGAGCACTCGGTACGCCGTATCCCCGTCGTCGACCACGGCCACCCGGTCGGCATCGTCTCCCTCGGCGACACCGCCATGGAACGCGACCCGGACTCGGCCCTCGGCGACATCAGCGCGGCCCGCCCCAACACCTGACACCACGTCACCCCCTCCGACCGGACACCCCACCGGCCCGGTGCCCGGCGGGCGCCTTGGGGCCGGCCCGCGGCCCTGGCAGCCACCGCCCCGCGACGGGCGCCGCCGGGCGCCTGCGGCGAAGCCGCCCCGGGGCTGACGGGCGCCGCCCACGACGCCGTGCGCAGGCGTGCCTGGCGACCCGCCGGTCTGCCCGGGGGCGGGCGGGCGTAGCACCGCCGCGCAGGCTGCCGTCGCCGGTCGCAAGTGAAGGCCCGTCCAAGCCGCTGTGGGCGGCGCCCCAGGGATGGACGCCGCCCACAGGGGCTTGTGCAGCCGTGCCTGGCAACTGCCGGTCTGCCCGGGGCACGTGGGCAAAGCCTCGCATCGCGGGCAGCCGTTCCCGGCCGCCGGTGAAGGGCCCGTCCGGCGACCTGCCGGAGTCTCCCCGCCCCGGGGTGCGGATGCAGCCCACGGACCCTTGCGCGGGCGCGCCTGGCAACGTGCCGGTCTGCCCGGTGCACGTGGCGGAGCCCTGCCCGGCTGCCTGCGGCCCGGGCCGCCCTGCCAAGGGCTGATCCGGCGGCCTGCCGACGCCGCTCGTGGGCCGCGGACACCGCCCACGTAAGCCTGCCTGCTGACCCGGTTGCCATCCGAAGGCCCGTTCGGCGGCCTGCCGCGTCGCGGCGCTCGGGGGACTGGCGAGCCACCCGGCCGCCAGGGCCCGCCACCCCGGCTCCCGACCCCGGCACCGGCTCCCCCGGCACCGGCTCCCACCCCCGGCACCGGGCGTGGTGCCGGCTCACTCCCGCACTAGGCGCGTCCGGTGCGGGCGCCCACCCTGCGCGTCCGGCGCGGACGCCCACCCGGCGCGTCCGGTGCGGACGCCCACCTCGCGGCCCCTCCCCGCAAGGGCTCGCCCACCCTCTCCGCACCTGCACCGGTCCGTCCGCCCCCGGCGTGTGCGGGATGCGCGGGCCCGAACGGGTGCAGTGCGGTGGAGACGCGGGTGGTTCCGGCGGCGCCGCGTGGCGCGGGTGCGCCGGCGGGGGAGGGACATTTGCGGTGCATCGGCGAGCGCGGGAGGCACAGGGACGTGGAGCGGGACGGCCGGCCGGAGCCGGTGGCGGGGGACAGCAGGGGCGAGCGGCTGGCCGGTGCCCTCGACGCGCGGCTGCCGGTCGGCGAGGGCGGCGCGATGCTGCGCAAGGCGTTCCCCGACCACTGGTCGTTCCTGCTCGGTGAGATCGCCCTGTACAGCCTGCTGGTGCTGGTCCTCACCGGCGTGTGGCTGACCTTCTTCTTCGACCCGGAGATGCGCGAGGTCGTCTACGCCGGCTCCTACGGGCCACTGCGCGGCGTACTCATGTCCGCCGCCTACGACTCCACCCTGCGCATCAGCTTCGACGTACGCGGCGGGCTGCTGCTGCGCCAGATCCACCACTGGGCGGCCCTCGTGTTCGCCGCCGCGATCGGCGTGCACCTGCTGCGGATCTTCTTCACCGGCGCCTTCCGCCGGCCCCGCGAGCTGAACTGGGTCATCGGCGTCACCCTGTTCATGCTGGCCCTGGCGGAGGGCTTCGCCGGCTACTCCCTGCCCGACGACCTGCTCTCGGGCACGGGCCTGCGCATCGCTCAGGGCATCATGCTGTCGCTGCCGGTCGTCGGCACGTATGTGAGCTTCTTCGTCTTCGGCGGCCAGTTCCCCGGGCACGACTTCATCTCCCGGCTCTATCCGATGCACATCCTGCTGCTGCCCGGCGTGCTGATCGGCCTGGTGACCGTGCACCTGATCCTGGTGTTCCACCTCAAGCACACCCAGTGGAGCGGCCCCGGACGCACCGAACGCAACGCCGTCGGCAAACCGATGGTGCCGCAGTTCTCCGCGAGCTCCGCCGGACTGTCCCTCATGGTCTTCGGCCTGCTCGCCGTGCTCGGCGCCGTCGCCCAGATCAACCCGGTGTGGGTCTACGGTCCCTACCGCCCCGACCAGGCCTCCACCGGCTCCCAGCCCGACTTCTACGTCGGCTTCCTGGAGGGCGCGCTGCGCCTCGTACCGCCGTGGGAGACGGATCTCGCCGGTCACACCCTCATGTGGAACGTGCTCCTGCCCGCCGTGGTCCTGCCCGGTCTGCTCTTCCTGGTGCTGTACGCGTACCCGTTCGCCGAGCAGCGGCTGACGGGGGAGTGGCGCCAGGAGCAGCACCTGTGCGACCGGCCCCGCGACCGGCCGGTCCGCACCGGCCTGGGCGTCGCCGGGGTCGTCTTCTACGGCGTCCTGCTGGTCGCCGGCGGCAATGACGTGGCCGCCGCCACCTTCCGCGTCTCCGTGAACGTGATGACCTGGACCCTGCGCGTCCTGCTCGTCCTCGCGCCGATCGCCGCGTTCTTCCTCACCCGCTGGCTGTGCCACGCCCTCACCGACGAGGAACGCGAGCACCTTCTCGAGGGCGTGGAGACCGGCGACGTACGGCAGACCGTCGAGGGCGGCTACGAGGAGAGCCGGCGCCCCGTCACCACCGTGCGGCCCGGCGCCCCGCGGCCGCAGCTCACTCCTGGTCCTCGCCCCGGTGCACGTACTGGAACGCCATCCCCAGAACCCCCCGAGCCAGCACCGCCGTCCCGATGAGGAACAGCCACAGCCCGTACACCACTCCGGTGGCCGCCAGCGCGAACCCGGCCGCGGTGACCACCGGCCAGTGGCTCGCCGCGGGGAAGAACTCCACCGGCCCGGCCGCGTCGACGACCTCGGCGTCCTTGCGGTCCTGCGGCCGCGGGCCCCGGCGCCGGTACTGCACGGCGCTGAAGAAGGACACCAGGGACGCCATCAGAAAGGCGATCACGAGCACCGCTGAACCGGCCGGCTCCCGTGACCAGCCGCCGTAGAGCGCGGCGATGCCCGCGAAGAACAGCGCCACGCCCCCGAACAGCTTCGACTCCGCCTTCACCGCTGCCCCACCTCCTTCGCCCGGCTCGCCACATGGGGATGGTGCAGCTCGAAGGCGGGCGATTCGGAGCGGATCCGGGGCAGGGCGTGGAAGTTGTGCCGCGGCGGCGGGCAGGAGGTCGCCCACTCCAGGGAGCGCCCGTACCCCCACGGGTCGTCCTCGGTGACCACCCGGCCGTGCCGGGCGGAGTACCACACGTTGTACAGGAACGGCAGCGTGGACACCCCGAGCAGGAACGCCCCCGCCGTGGACAGGGTGTTGAGCAGGGTGAAGCCGTCGGAGGGCAGGTAGTCGGCGTACCGGCGCGGCATGCCCGCCTCGCCCAGCCAGTGCTGCACCAGGAACGTCAGCTGGAAGCCGGGGAAGAGCAGCCAGAAGTGCAGCTTGCCCAGCCGCTCGTCGAGCATCCGGCCGGTCAGCTTCGGCCACCAGAAGTAGAAGCCGGCGAACATCGCGAACACCACCGTGCCGAACAGCACGTAGTGCAGGTGCGCGACGATGAAGTACGAGTCGGTGAGGTGGAAGTCCAGCGGCGGTGAGGCGATCAGCACGCCGCTCAACCCGCCCAGCAGGAACGTCACCAGGAAGCCCAGCGACCACAGCATCGGCGTCTCGAAGGAGATCGAGCCGCGCACCATGGTGCCGATCCACGCGAAGAACTTGATGCCCGTCGGCACGGCGATCAGGAACGACATCAGCGAGAAGAACGGCAGCAGCACCGCCCCGGTCGCGAACATGTGGTGCGCCCACACCACCGCCGACAGCATCGTGATGCTGACGGTCGCCCCGATCAGCGGCAGGTATCCCCACAGGGGTTTGCGGCTGAACACCGGGATGATCTCGGAGATGATCCCGAAGAACGGCAGCGCGACGATGTAGACCTCCGGATGCCCGAAGAACCAGAACAGGTGCTGCCACAGCAGCGCGCCGCCGTTCGCCGAGTCGAAGACGTGCGCGCCGAACTTGCGGTCCGCCTCCAGCGTGAGCAGCGCCGCGGTCAGCACGGGGAACGCCGGCAGGACCAGGATCGAGGTGAACAGCACGTTCCAGGTGAACAGCGGCATCCGGAACATGGTCATGCCGGGCGCGCGCAGGCACATGATGGTGGCGATGAAGTTCACCGCGCCCAGCGTCGTCGACACACCGGCCACCACCAGCCCCATCGCCCACAGGTCACCGCCCGCGCCGGGCGTGTGCACCGCGTCGTTCAGCGGCGCGTAGGCGAACCAGCCGAAGGACGCCGCCCCCGTGGGCACCAGGAACCCGGAGACCACCATCAGGCCGCCGAACAGGTACATCCAGTACGACAGCGCGTTCAGCCGCGGGAACGCCACGTCCGGCGCGCCGATCTGCAACGGCATCACGGCGTTGGCGAACCCGGCGAACATCGGCGTCGCGAACAGCAGCATCATGATCGTGCCGTGGATCGTGACGAACTGGTTGTAGCCCTCCTCGCTCAGCAACTGCAGCCCGGGCCGCGCCAGCTCCGCGCGCATCGCCATGGCCAGCAGACCTGCGAGGAGGAAGAAGCAGAACGCGGTCACCAGATACAGGTGCGCGATCACCTTGTGGTCGGTCGTGGACGTCCAGCGCAGCAGCGCACGGCCGAACGTCCGCCCGGCCGAGGCCGGGTGTCCGTCCGGTCTGCGCTGTGCCCGCAGGTCTGTCATCGTCCTCCTCCCCGGACCGCGGCGACGCTACCGCCGTGGTCCACGGCGGTGTCCGCGCCACGCAGGGCCCGGGGCCGGAGGTGCGCCCCTACGGCCTATCCGCGGCTGCCGCCCGGTTTGTGGACGTCTGTTTGAATTCGGGACGTCCGGGGACCCGGCGACGTAGTGCGAACGAAGGAACGCGCGGGCAGCGAAGGAAGATGAGACGCCGTGACGACCGCTCAGTCCCAGGACAAGACCGTCATACGCCGAGCCGAGACCGGCTGGGCGAGGGCCCGCAGGCTGCGGCGCCAACGCGCGCTGCGCACCTGCCTGCCCGCCGTGGAGGACCCCGGCGCCGAGTCCGCGTCGTACACCGGGACCGACGGGAACATCGTCCGGGGTGAGGACTGAGGCCGGTGCGCGTCAGGCGTGCGTCTTGGCGAGGAGTTCGAGGATCTCCTCGGTCGTGCCGGTCTCGCCCAGCCGCGGGAAGATCCGCCGCACGCTGTTCGAGTGCGCCTCGGCGTCCATGTCGCTCATGGCGTCCGTGGCGAGGGTGACGTGGTAGCCGTGCTCGTGCGCGGCACGGGCGGTCGACTCGACGCCGATGCTGGTGGCGATGCCGGTCAGCACGATCTGCGTGACCCCGCGGCGACGCAGCTGCACGTCGAGGTCGGTGCCGTGGAAGGCGCCCCAGTTGTGCTTGGTGACGGTGATGTCCCCCGCGTGCCCGGCCAGTTCCGGCACGATGACGTCCCAGCCCTCGGGGCGGGCACCCCCCGCCCGGGGGGCTTCGGTGCGTCCGGGGACGGCGTCGGCGCCGTCGGCGCCGAACGACACCCGCACCAGGACGACCGGCAGGCCGCGCTCCCGGAACGCGTCGGCCAGCCGGGCGGCACGGGCGACGACGTCGGCGCCCGGATGCGGCTGCACGGGCGCGGCGGCGATCCCCGCCTGGAGGTCGATCACCACGAGGGCGGTGCGCGGATCGAGAGCGGTGACTGCCATGGTCGGGCCTTTCGGTGGTGTTCTGACGTCGGGTGAGCGTTCCGGGTCGACGGAACGAGGGAGTGTCACGGCTGCGAGAGACGCTCCAGCAATGCCAGCGCCTCGAGCACCGTGTGCCGCTCGGCCTCGGTGAACCGGTCCTGCAGGGCGCGGGTCAGCCACTCCTCGCGGGCCTGCCGGTCACCGGCGATACGGTCCTGGCCGGACTCGGTCAGGGTGACCAGCTGGCGCCGGCCGTCGGCGGGATCGGGGCTGCGCCGGATCAGGCCGTGCTGCTCCAGTGCGGCCAGCGTGGCCGCCATCGACTGCGGGCGCACCCCCTCGGCGGACGCGAGCGCGCTCGCCGTGGCCGCGCCGTGCTTGCCGACCAGGGTCAGCGCGGAGACCTGCGACGGGGTGAGCGCGTCGTCCCCGGCGACCTCACGGACGCGGCGCCGCAGCCGCCCGATCAGGACGCGCAGCTCCTGGGCGGCGCGCACGGCGCTGCCGGAGACCTGCGGGGCGTTCTCGTCGTGAGGCATGCCCCGACGGTAATTTCTTCAGGCAAAACTGTCCAGTTTCACCTGAACAGCCTTCCTGAACAGTTTCACCTGAAGACAGCGCGGGCGCACCTGCCACGAGCCGACACCTGAGGACAAGGCGGGCGCGCCTGCCGCGAGCCGGCGCCCCGCCGCCGCGGACCCGCGCCGTACGCTGAAGCCGTGCGCCTGCTGCTGATGTCCGACACCCATCTCCCCAAGCGCGCCAAGGCGCTGCCGGCGCCGCTGCTCGCCGAACTGCCCGACGCCGACGTGGTCCTCCACGCCGGCGACTGGGTCGACACCGCCACCCTCGACCTGCTGGAGAGCCGCAGCCGTCGGCTGATCGCGGTGTACGGCAACAACGACGGCCCCGAGTTGCGCGCCCGCCTGCCCGAGGTGGCCCGCGCCGAACTGGGCGGCCTGCGCTTCGGCGTGGTCCACGAGACCGGCCCCGCTCAGGGCCGCGAGGCGCGCTGCGCCGCCCGCTTCCCCGACCTGGACGTCCTGGTCTTCGGGCACAGCCACATCCCCTGGGACACCACCGCGCCCGGCGGCCTGCGGCTGCTCAACCCCGGTTCCCCGACCGACCGCCGCCGCCAGCCCCACTGCACCTACCTGACCGCCGCCGTGGCCGACGGCCGGCTCACCGACGTCGTCCTGCACCGGCTGCCGCCGCGCTGACGGCCGCCGCCCGCAGGCCGACGTCACCGCGCGGCGGGCCGCGCGCCGGGCCGTTTCACCGCCCCGGCGTCAGGGCACCCGAGGCGGACGCCTCTCGACGAGTGCGGCCGACGCGGACACCCATTGACCGCGTCGGCCGCTACGAATGATCCATGGCTGACACACCTCTGACGCTCCTCAAGCGCGCGGTGCGGCCCGCCGCGCGCCCCGCCTCGCCCCGGGGCGTGCTCGTCGTCATGTGCGCCGGGTACTTCCTGGTGCTGCTCGACGTCACGATCGTCAACGTCGCCCTGCCCGCGATCGGCGCGCGTCTCGGCACCGACGTGGGCGGCCTCCAGTGGGTGGTCGACGGTTACGCCCTGGCGCTCGCCGCCCTGATGCTGACCAGCGGCACCGCGGGCGACCGGCACGGACACCGGCGCGTCGTGCTGGCCGGACTGGCGGTCTTCGGCGCCGGATCACTGGCCTGCGGGCTCGCCCCTACGGCCGGCGCGCTGATCGCCGCCCGGGTCGCGCAGGGCGTCGGGGCCGCGCTGCTGCTGCCCGGCACGCTCGCCGTGATCGGCCGTGCCTTCCCGGACCCCGCCGGGCGGGCGCGAGCCATCGGGGTGTGGGCCGGTGTCGGCAGCCTCGCGCTGCCCGCCGGGCCCCTGCTCGGCGGTGTCCTCGTCGACTGCCTGGGCTGGCGGGCGGTCTTCCTGGTCAACGTGCCGATCGTGCTGGTGGCCCTGGTCCGCGCCGCGGCCGTCGTCCCGGAGAGCCGCGAGGAGACGGCCCGCCCCCTCGACCTGCCGGGGGTCGTCCTCGGCGCACTGCTGCTCCTGGCGGCGACCTACGCCTTCATCGAGGGCGGCCGCTCGGGTCCGGCGGCGCCCCGGGCCGTCACGGCCGCCGTCGTCGCGGCGGCCGCCCTCGTGGCGCTGGCCGTCGTCGAGTCGTGCCGCGGCGACGACGCCATGCTGCCGCCGGCCCTGCTGAAACGACCTGCGTTCGACGCGGCGAACACCGCCGCAGGGATCATGAACCTGGGCACCCTGGGCACCCTGTTCGTCCTGATGCTCTACCTGCAGTCGGTCCAGGGCCGCTCGCCTCTCCTCGCGGGGCTCGCCCTGCTGCCGCTGTTCACCCCGCTCGCGGTCCTCGGGCCGCTCGGCGGCCGTATCACCAGCGCAATCGGCGCCCGGCTGCCCGCCACCGCCGGTCTGCTCGTCGCGGCGGCCGGGCTGGCGCTGCTGGTCCGCGCGCACGCCCACTCCGGCTACGGCGTGCTGCTGCCCGCGTTCCTGCTGTGGGGGACCGGTCTCGGCCTGCTCACCCCGGCCGTGGTCGCCGCCGCCGTCGCCGCCGTACCTCCCGAGCGGTCGGGGCTGGCCTCCGCCGTGAACAACACCGCGCGCCAGACCGGCGGAGCCATCGGCATCGCCGTCGCCGGAGCCGTCGCGGGGTCCGCCGCCGACCAGAGCCGCTTTCTGCGCGGCTTCCACGCCGTGGCGCTGGGCTCCGCCGGTCTCTATGCGGCCGCCGCGCTCCTCGCACTCGCCGTCCTGCCCGGGGCGCTGCTGCCCGCGCCGGCGCGCGGGGACTGACCGGCGGGCTGCGGACATGGGCCGGGCCGCCTCACCTCGGTGGAAGCGGCCCGGGCGCTGCGAGTGGATTGCGCTGTCACGGACCTCCTTCGATGGGACGGTTTCCCTGAAGGCGAAGCATGTCGTGCATGCCTCGTCCATATACGGCGCGACTACCCCGTACCGCCCCTGTCACACCCATGCGCCGACGGATTTTTTCCCGTCGGGCAGGCCCGCGCTCAGCTGCTCGGAACGCTCCAGCCGGCGGGGACATGGCCCAGCCGCACCCGCTGCGGGTGGTCGCCGACCGGGACCGACACACGCTTGCGTCCCGTGGCGAAGTCGATGGCCGTGACCTGGTCGGCGCCGCTCTCGGAGATCACGCAGTCCCGGCCGTCGCCGCTGACCGTCGCCCAGTACGGCTTGGACGCGGGGACCAGCGGGCCCTCCTGGAGGGTGGCACGGTCGACGACGGTCGCGTAGTCGTCCATCGTGCCCGCCACGCACAGCTTGCTGCCGTCCGGCTTCATCGACAGGCCGTGGTGACGGGAGTCGTTGACGAAGGTGGTGCGGTCGTCGCTGGTGGCGGGGTTCTTCGGCAGGGTCTTGACGCGGGTGATCTTGTCCGTGACGAGGTCGTACTCGAAGAAGCCGTTGAAGAACGACACCTGGAAGTACAGCGTGGACTCGTCGGGGGAGAAGACGGCCGGCCGCACCGCGTCGGAGTAGTCCTTCAGCCCGATCGCGTCGAGCCGCTCGCGCATGTCGATCACCTTGACGGGCTTGTACGTCGTCGCGTCGACGACCGTGATGTGCCGGTCGCCCTTCGTCCAGTCCAGCCACGGTGCGTCCAGCGCGGTGTTCACGTCGCCGATGGCCATGTTCCAGAGGTACTTGCCGTCCTTGGTGAAGATGTTCTCGTGCGGCTTGTCCCCGGTGGCGAAGGAGCCGACCAGCCGGCCGGTGTCGATGTCCAGGACGTGCACGGTGTTCGCGGTGGACGCGGACACCGCGACCCGGGTGCCGTCGGGGGAGACGGCCATGTGGTCGGCCCGGTAGCCGGACACCGGGAACCGCCAGTTCAGCCTGCCGGTGGCCAGGTCGATGGAGACGACGTCGGCGAAGCTGGGCCGTGAGACGACGACCGAGCGGCCGTCGGGCGTGGAGTACATGTCGTCGGCGAACTGGTCGTGACCCTCGCCGACACTGCTGCGGATCGCCATGAAGTACACCCACTTGACCGGATCGGCGTTGATCTCCGCCAGCCGCTGCTCCTTGTCGGGTACGACGTTGATCCGGCCGACCCGCGCGAAGTCACCGCTGGAGGCGATGACATCGGCCGTGCCGTCCCAGTTGTTGCCGACGAACAGCACCTCCCGCAGCCCCGCCGCATCGGCGTGGGCGGCGGTGGCGGGGGAGGCGGCGGTGAGCGCGAGCGCGGCGGCGACCGTGCACAGAAGTCGGGGGCGGAAGGCGGGCATGACGGCTCCTCGGGGTGGGGTGGAACCCGAACACACGTGATGCGCAAGAGACTTACTGCAAAGTAAGGAAGGGTCGCCCACCCCGGCAAGAGTGCGGACGCACCTATGCCGCGATCCGCCCCAGCGCCTCCAGGACCGGCCCCTCGCCGTCCTCCGCGCGGATCCGCCTCCCGAGGTCCCGGGCCCGCCGCCCGTACGCCGGGTCCGTGACCGCCTCCACGAGCGCGGAGGCCAGCGCGCCGGCGGTGAGGCGGCGCAGCGGCAGCACGCGCGGAGCGACCCCCAGGGCGACCAGCCGGCCTGCCCAGAAGCGTTCGTCGAACTGGATCGGCACCGGCACCGCGGGCACCCCGGCCCGCAGCCCCGCGGCGGTGGTACCGGCGCCGCAGTGATGGACCACCGCCGCCATCCGCGGGAACAGCAGCGAGTGCGGCACCTCGTCGACGAGCAGCATGTCGTCGCCGTCGGCGCTGAGCCCGCCCCAGCCGCGCTGGATCACCCCGCGCAGCCCCGCCCGGCGCAGCGCATCCGCGACGGCCGCGCTGACGCCGCCCGCGTCGGGCACGGTGGCGCTGCCCAGGCCGACGAACACCGGCGGCGGCCCGGCGTCCAGGAACTCCCGTACTTCCCGGGGGAGTTCGTGCTCCCCGTCGTACGGCCACCAGTAGCCGGTCACCTCCAGGCCCGGGCGCCAGTCCCGCGGCCGGGGCACCACCAGCGGACTGAAGCCGTGCAGCACCGGCCAGCGCTGCCGCTCCCGGGCGCGCAGCGCCGCCGCCGGACGCAGCGCGGGCAGCCCCAGCCGGGCCCGGACGGCCGGCACGGCCGACGCGAAGACGTGCTCCACGGCGAGGTTCACCCCGAGACCCGCGATCCGGTTCCCGGCGCCGCCCCAGGAGCCGGTGGTGAGCAGGGGCGGGGCGAACTCCCGCGTGGCGGCCAGCGGTTGCAGATGCAGGCCCAGGCTCGGCCGGCCCAGCCCCTCGGCGACGGCGTGCCCCAGCGGGGCGAGCGCGGCGCCGAGGAGGAGCACATCGGCGTCGGCGGCGGCCGCCAGCAGCGCGTCGGTCATCCGGCCGGCCAGCGCCCGCGCCATCCCCACCACCCGTACCAGCTTGCCCACCCCGGTCGTGCTGCGGTGCAGGCCCCGGCCGCGGGCCGACTCCAGCTCGGCCCGCGGATCGACCGGCAGCGCGTGGAACGCCACCCCCGAGCCCGCCAGGAGCGGCGCGAACCGCTCATGGGTGACCAGGGTGACCTCGTGCCCCGCCCGCGCCAGGGCGTGCCCGAGACCGGTGAAGGGGGCCGCGTCGCCCCGGGATCCCGCCGTCATGATCGCCACACGCACGCAGCGCAGTATGGCGAGGATCCCGCGACTCCACAGGAACGACCCGCGGGAAACGGCCACTTCGGCGCTACCGGGTCACACCGACACCCCGAGCTGCCGGGCCGCCGCGTCCACCGTCTGCTCCAGCAGCGTGGCGATGGTCATGGGGCCGACCCCGCCCGGCACCGGGGTGATCAGCGAGGCGCGCTCCACCGCCGAGTCGAAATCGACGTCACCGACGTTGCCCTCGTTGTAGCCCGCGTCGATCACCACCGCGCCCGGCTTGAGGTCCTGCCCCCGGATCAGCCGGGGCCGGCCCACGGCGGCGACGACGATGTCCGCCTCCCGCACGGCAGCCGGCAGATCCGCGGTGCGCGAGTGGCAGTAGGTGACGGTCGCGTCCCGGGCGAGCAGCAGCATCCCGACCGGCTTGCCGAGGATCGCGCTGCGGCCGACGACGACCGCCCGCTTGCCCGACGGGTCGACGCCGTACTCGTCGAGCAGCCGCATGATCCCGCCCGGCGTGCACGACACGAACCCGGGAAGGCCGAAGCTCATCGTCGCGAAGGACGCGAAGGTGACCCCGTCGACGTCCTTCTCCTGGGCGATCGCCTCGAACGCGGCGCGCTCGTCGATGTGGTCCCCCACCGGGTGCTGGAGCAGGATGCCGTGCACGGACGGGTCGGCGGACAGCGCCCGCACCGTCGCCACCAGCTCCTCGGTCGTGACGGACGCGGGCAGCGCCACATGCCGCGAGTCGATGCCGGCCTTGCGGCAGCGGTTCTGCTTCATCCGCACATAGGTGACGGAGGCGGGATCCTCGCCGACGAGCACCGTGGCGAGGCAGGGCGCCGTCCCGGTGCGCCCGGTGACGTCGGCGGCGCGCTTGGCGGTCTCCTCGACGGTGCGGCGGGCCAGCGCGGTGCCGTCCATGAGGCGGGCCTGGGTCACGATGCAACTCCTGAGCGGGTACGACATCGCCCAGGCGCACGGCATCGACTCCACGGGACCGCTCCCCGGTGGTGCTCCACCTCAGCGCCAGTCACGGCCCGCGACCAGGGTAACCGAGCCCGTGCGCCGCCCCGGCTCCCGGTACCGCACGAGGAAGGCCCAGGTCAGCCCAGGGCGGACCCGGACCTTCCGTGTCTCGTCACTCGTCCCATGCCTCGACCATGATCTGTTCCGAGATCTTGCCGTCGGTCAGCGTGATCATCGACTCGGACAGCACCCGGGTGCCGTCCGGATACTCGCAGGACTCGCAGTAGGCCGCGTGGTCGCCCTGGACCACGCACTGTTCCAGCTTGTGCGTCATGTCACGGCTGCAGACGTCGTCGAGCATCTCGCGGATCTGGTCCCGGCCGCGCAGCACCGCCGGGTTGCTGGGCTGAGCGTTGCGGTTGACGAGACGGATCTCCGCGTCGTCCGCGTACAGGGACAGCAGCGCCTCGGCGGTGCGGTCCTCGATGCCCCTACGCAGAGTCTCCGTGTCGAAGCCGGTGGGTGTCGTGGTGCCCATGGTGACCTCCTTGCCAGGCCGCGGCCCGAAGGAGGAGGGGACGGGCCGCTCGGGGCCTACCCCAAAGGCTCCTCCGCCCCGCCGGGCTCGGCAAGCGCAGCCAGGACGCTCCGCCTGACGGGTGAGCTGCCCGGCGCGCCCGTGTCCACCGGGCCCCTCCGGGCGTTGCTGAAGACATGATCTCCACTCGTCGTATCGTCGCCGCCGCCGCACTCGCCGCCGGGATCGCCGGCATCACCGCACCGGCTGCGAACGCCGGCGTCCTGGGCGCCGACCAGCTGAACCCGATCGCCACGCTCGACTCGCTCACCACCAGTGACATCCCGGCCGAGTACAAGGACGAGGTCCCGCGGGTCTCCCAGCAGCTGGCCGGGCTGAACCAGGTCAACGACCTGAACAAGCTGAACGAACTCCACCAGGTCACCGACCTGGTCGCCCCGGTGACCGGCCTGCTCGGCTGAGACCGCCCGACCGGTGCGCGGGGCCGTCCCGACGGGCGGCCCCTTCGCATGTCCCCGTCCTCGGCTCCCCGGCCCTTGATCACGCGTAGGGTCGGAACCGGGACGGATGCCCCGCCTAGGGAAGGATGGAGCAGCATGGCGCAGGAAGTACGCGGCGTGATCGCGCCGGGCAGGGACGAGCCGGTGCGCATCGAGACGATCGTCGTACCCGATCCCGGGCCCGGGGAGGCCGTGGTCCGCGTCCAGGCCTGCGGGGTCTGCCACACCGACCTGCACTACAAGCAGGGCGGCATCAGCGACGACTTCCCCTTCCTGCTCGGACACGAGGCGGCCGGTGTCGTCGAGTCCGTCGGCGACGGCGTCACCGACGTCGCGCCCGGCGACTTCGTGATCCTCAACTGGCGCGCGGTGTGCGGGCAGTGCCGGGCCTGTCTGCGCGGCAGGCCCTGGTACTGCTTCGCCACGCACAACGCCACGCAGCAGATGACCCTCGCGGGCACCGGCCGGGAGCTCTCCCCGGCGCTCGGGATCGGCGCGTTCGCCGAGAAGACCCTCGTCGCGGCCGGCCAGTGCACCAAGGTCGACCCGGCCGTCTCCCCGGCCGTCGCCGGACTGCTCGGCTGCGGGGTGATGGCCGGCATCGGCGCGGCGATCAACACCGGCGGCGTCACCCGCGGCGACTCGGTCGCCGTGATCGGCTGCGGCGGCGTCGGCGGTGCGGCGATCGCGGGAGCGCGTCTGGCCGGCGCGGGCCGGATCATCGCCGTCGACATCGACGACCGCAAGCTCGCCACCGCCCGCACCCTGGGCGCCACCCACACCGTCAACTCCAAGGACACCGACCCGGTCGAGGCGGTGCGCGAACTGACCGGCGGTTTCGGCGCCGACGTCGTCATCGAGGCCGTGGGCCGCCCCGAGACGTACACCCAGGCCTTCTACGCCCGTGATCTCGCCGGTACCGTCGTGCTCGTCGGGGTGCCCACACCCGAGATGAAGCTCGAACTGCCGCTGCTGGACGTCTTCGGCCGGGGCGGCGCGCTGAAGTCGAGCTGGTACGGCGACTGCCTGCCCTCCCGCGACTTCCCGATGCTGATCGACCTCCATCTGCAGGGGCGGCTGCCGCTGGACGCGTTCGTGACCGAGACCGTCCGGCTGGACGAGGTGGAGAAGGCGTTCGAGCGGATGCACCACGGAGACGTACTGCGCTCGGTGGTGACGCTGTGACGACCGCCCGCATCGAACGCCTGGTCACCTCGGGGCAGTTCACGCTCGACGGCGGCACCTGGGACGTCGAGAACAACGTGTGGATCGTCGGCGACGACCACGAGGTGATCGTCATCGACGCCGCGCACGACGCGGACGCCATCGCCGCGGCCGTCGGCGACCGCCGCCTCACCGCGATCGTGTGCACCCACGCCCACAACGACCATGTGAACGCCGCGCCGGAACTCGCCGACCGCACCGGTGCCGTGATCTGGCTGCACCCCGACGACATGCCCCTGTGGCAGCTCACCCATCCCGGCCGCGAGCCCGACGCCCACCTGGTCGACGGGCAGGTCATCGAGGCCGCCGGCGCCGATCTGACCGTGCTGCACACCCCGGGGCACGCGCCCGGCGCCGTCTGCCTGTACGACCCGGGCCTCGGCGCCGTCTTCACCGGCGACACGCTCTTCCAGGGCGGCCCCGGCGCGACCGGCCGTTCCTACTCCCACTTCCCGACGATCATCACCTCGCTGCGGGACCGTCTGCTGAAGCTGCCACCCGAGACGAAGGTGCTCACCGGGCACGGTGACGCCACCACCATCGGCGCCGAGGCACCGCACCTGGCGGAGTGGATCGACCGGGGGCACTGAACACCGGCGGGCCGGTCGAGTGACCGGCCGTAAAACCCGACAGAAGATGTCCGGCTTCCACGGCACCCTCGGGGACGACAACCTCACCCAGGGAAAGAGGAGGCCGGACATGGCAGGTCCGCTGGACGGCAAGGTGGCGCTCGTCGCCGGGGCGACACGCGGCGCGGGCCGCGGGATCGCGGTCGAGCTCGGCGCGGCCGGCGCCACCGT
The DNA here is from genome assembly GCF_040637635.1 of Streptomyces sp. NPDC028635. NCBI lineage: Bacteria > Bacillati > Actinomycetota > Actinomycetes > Kitasatosporales > Streptomycetaceae > Streptomyces > Streptomyces sp. NPDC028635. The sequence goes on from NZ_JBEZWX010000011.1 coordinate 171,799, forward strand.
GTACGTCACGGGTCGCACCACCCGGGCCCGGCGGTCCGAGTACGACCGCCCCGAGACCATCGAGGACACCGCCGACCTGGTCACCGAGGCGGGCGGCAAGGGCATCGCCGTACCCGCCGACCACCTGGACCCCGCGCAGGTGCGCGCCGTGGTCGACCGCGTCGACGACGAGCAGGGCCGTCTCGACGTCCTCGTCAACGACATCTGGGGCGGCGAGACGCTCTTCGAGTGGGACACGCCCGTCTGGGAGCACGACCTCGACAACGGGCTGCGGCTGCTGCGGCTCGCGGTGGAGACCCACCTGGTCACCAGCCACCATGCCCTGCCGCTGCTGCTGCGCCGGCCCGGCGGGCTGGTCGTCGAGATGACCGACGGAACCGCGGACTACAACCGCGACACCTACCGCAACAACCTCTTCTACGACCTCGCCAAGGCGTCCGTGCTGCGCATGGGCTTCTCCCTCGGCCATGAACTCGGCCCGCGCGGCGCCACCGCCGTGGCCCTCACCCCCGGCTGGCTGCGCTCGGAGATCATGCTCGACCACTTCGGGGTGCGCGAGGACAACTGGCGCGACGCCCTCGACCGCGAGCCGCACTTCGCGATCTCCGAGACCCCGCGCTATGTCGGCCGCGCGGTCGCCGCACTGGCCGCCGACCCGGACGTGGCCCGCTTCAACGGCCGGTCCCTGTCCAGCGGCGGCCTGGCCCGGGTGTACGGCTTCACCGACCTCGACGGCAGCCGCCCGGACGCCTGGCGCTACCTGACCGAGGTCCAGGACGCGGGCAAGCCGGCGGACACCACGGGCTACCGCTGACCCGGCCGGCCCCGCTCACGTGGACCACCACCGGCCCTGCTACGGGCGGCCCGTGGGCGTGCCCGGCAGCGCCCAGCGCGCCGAGTGCCCCGGCGGCAGGGCCAGGTCCTCGCGCACGGCCGCGTAGAACTCCTCGCGGCCGGCGCGCTGCCGGTCGAGCAGGATCTGCCAGGCGCCCGGGTCCCGGGTGCCGGCGCGTACGAAGTTCTCCATGTCGAGGGTGACGACGACCCACGCGCGTGCCTTCTCCACCACCCCGGTGCTGCCCAGCATGAGGAGAGCCTCCCCGGAGGGGTCGCGTGCGAGCGCCGCCTCGGCCAGCAGCGGCTCCGCCTCCGCGGGTGTCAGGGGGTGCGGGTGCGGGTCGTTGCCGAAGTGGGCGGCGACCCGGTAGGTCAGCGTGACCGACTGCTTCACCGCGCGGGCCCAGTCCGAGTAGACGGCGAGCCGCCGCTCCTCCCACCGCGCCGCCCGCTCCCGCCGGAACCGCGCCCGGTCCGCCCGCGCGACCGCCAGATACGAACCGACCGCACCGATCACCACACCGAGCAGAGCCGGGAGTTGCTGTATGAACGTCGACATGTCGGCACCGTATCCGTCCGCGGGGATGGCCGGTGCGGCGCACGACGGAGACCGTGCGTCATCCGACGGGACGTCAGCTTGACTCCGACCGGCTCCTGTTCGCCTGCGTCACGGCCGTACGCAGCCGCCCGAGCAGTTCGCGGGCCGCGGGCGAGACCGGACCGTCCGACCGCCAGGCCAGCGCCACCCGGCCGCGCGCCCGCGGATCGTCGACGCGCCACACCCGCAGCCCCTCGCCCGCGGGACGCCCCGGCAGGACGGCCACGCCGAGCCCGCGCGCGGCCAGGTCGACCAGCGCCCGTGGGGTCGCCGCCTCGAAGGCGACCCGCGGCCGGAACCCGGCCTGGGCGCACAACCGCTCCAGCACGCCGCGCACCCCGGTGCCGCGCGGCAGGGTGATCAGCGGATGCCCGCCGAGCGCGGCGACCGGCAGGGCACCGCGGCCCCCGTGGGCGGCCGCCAGCTCGTGTCCCGCGGCGACGGCCGCGCTGAGCGGTTCGTCGATGACCACCTGATGGCCGACGCCCGGTGGCGGTTCCTCCCCGGCGAGCCCCGCGACCGCGAGGTCCAGCTCGCCGCGGCGCACCGCCTCCAGCATCCGGTCGGAGGTGTCCTCGGTGAGCGTGATCTCCACCCGGGGATGCTCCTCGTGGAAGGCGGCCAGCAGCCCGATCAGATCCATCGTGTGCCCGAGCGTGCCCGGGACCATCCCGATCGCGACCCGGCCGCGCAGCAGCCCGGTGAACTCCTCCACCGCCTGCCGCACCCCGTCCACCGCCGCCAGCGCGGCCCGCGCGTACGGCAGTACCGCCTCCCCGGCCTCCGTCGGCCGCACCGCGCGCCCCGAGCGGTCCAGCAGCGGATGGCCCAGCTCCCGCTCCAGCCGCCGGATCTGCGCGCTCAGCCCCGGCTGCGCCAGATGCAGCCGCTCGGCGGCCCGGGTGAAGCCGCCCTCCTCCACGACGGTCACGAAGTAGCGCAGCTGCCTCAACTCCATAACGGATGATGCTAGATGCCAGAGCAAACGTCTCTTGGACTTATGGTCGCGCGGACAAGACCCTGGACGCATGGGGACCACAGACGACGCCATCGCCGCCGAACGCCGTGACCTGGCCGACCTGTTCGGCTCGCTCACCCCGGACCAGTGGGAGCGGCCCAGCCTGTGCGCGGGCTGGCGGGTGCGGGAGGTGGTGGCCCACATGTCGATGGGCTTCCGGTACTCCCGCACCCGCGTCCTGCGGGAGCTGCTCGCCGCGCGCGGCAGCCTGCACCGCATGACCGACCGGCTCGCGCACCGCGACGCCGCCGCCCACACCGACGCGGAACTCGCCGGATTCCTGCGCACGCACGCCCGCCACCCGTGGGGGCCACCGGTGGGCGGGCGCGCCGCCGCCCTCGGGCACGACGTGGTGCACGGCCTCGACGTCACGGTCGCCCTCGGACTCGGTCGCCGGGTCCCCGAGGAGCGGCTGCGCATCGTCCTCGGGACGATCTCCCCGCGCGGCGCCCGCTTCTTCGGCGCCGACCTCACCGGCGTCCGGCTGGTCGCCGACGACCTCGACTGGTCGTACGGCAGCGGCAGCCCGCTGCGTGGCGCCGCGCAGGATCTCCTGCTCGTCGCCTTCGGGCGGCGGCTGCCCGCCGTCCGGCTCGATGGGCCGGAAGTTCACCGATTCGTCACAGCCTGACCGGTGCCTGCAACCAACACCCCCGCCCGCCTGTCTACCTGGCAGAGACCGCAGGACGGGCAAGGGAGAAACCGGACATGAGGAACATAGGCCGTCGGGGCGCCGTCGCCCTCGGCGTCACCGGACTGGTGGCGCCGCTCACACTGGCGCTCGGCGCCGCGCCGGCGCAGGCCGCATCGAGTTGCACCACCAGCACCGGCCCGTACCAGAAGCAGGTCGAGAAGTTCCTCGGCCGCCCGGTGGACGGCCGGCAGTCGTCCGCCGACTGCAAGGCCATCCAGGCGTTCCAGACCAGACACGGCATCACGCCGAACATCGGCTACGCCGGGTCCGTCACCTGGGGCGTGATGGACCTCATGAACAAGCAGAAGGCCGTCGGGAAGAACCCGAACAAGTCAGGCAAGTGCCCGGTGAACAAGGGCCGTATCGCCTGTGTCGACCTCACTCTCCAGCTGAGCTGGATCCAGGACGGCAAGAAGCTCGTCTACGGTCCCGTCCCGGTGCGCACCGGACGGGACGGCTACGAGACCCGCACCGGCCTGAAGAAGATCTACTGGCGTGACATCGACCACGTCTCCAGCCTCTACCACGTGTCCATGCCCTACAGCCAGTTCTTCGACGGCGGGCAGGCCTTCCACTCCGTCGGCGTGAGCATGTGGAACCCGCCCGGCTCGCACGGCTGCGTCAACATGACCAAGACCGACGCGAAGAAGTACTGGTCACTGCTGCGCAACGGTGACGACGTCTTCATCTACGGCCGCAAGCCCGGCACCTGACGGCCGCCGCCGGGGGCGGCGCGCGGACGGCCGCCCCCGGTCGTTGCCCCGTTTGGACGTGATCATTGACACGTCCGGAATGTCACGTTTGTGCGAGCTTACTCACAGCGCCTTCACCTACAGCGCCGTATGCTTCACAGCATGTCCACCACTGTTGAACCCGCCTCCGAGCGATCGGCCGCGGAGGTCAACGAGGAGATCCGGGCCCTGTGGCTCCGGTCGGGCGGGACACTGACCGGCGAGCAGCGCGAGGAGTACCAGCGCCTCGTCCTGGAGTGGGCCGCAGCGGCCCACCGGCCGGTCAACGCGGCCTAGCGCCGCCTGACCCTCTCCTGCCTCCCGACGCGCCTCCCGGCATCATCTCAGGGCACCCGCTGACCAGTGGGTGCCCTTCTCGCTCCGACCTCCGCTCTCGCCTACGGCATCGTCGTCCCCCAAGCGCGGCTCCGCTCAAGCAGGGGGTACCCCCATCACGGGCGGCCTGCTGTCCCGCCGAGCCCCCTTCCGTGCCGTGACCTTCCTCGGCCAGGCCGACGGGCTGCTGCTCGCCGTACTGGCCGCGTGGGTGATGTCCGCCACCCCCGGCCACGGTGCTGCTGAGCCCGGGCCGACCGTGCCGCCGTTCAGGCCGGCCGGCCCGGGCTCAGCCCCACATCGTCGAGTAGTGCCGGCGAAAGGCCCGGCGGTCCTGTTCCTCCCGCAGCCAGCGGGTCGCCACCAGCGCCACCAAGCTGCCCGCCACGACCAGAAGCCCCGGCCCGACGGCGCGGGTGTCCGTCAGGCGGGACAACAGCGTCGTGCCGTCCGCGCCACCGCCCAGCGGGGACGGTGAGCCCGGCGACGCCGCCGCGGGGGCCGGTGAAGGCGCCGTGGAGGAGGGCCCGTTGCCCGGCGCGGCCTGCGCCGACACGATCAGCCGCACCCCCAGCGAGCGCAACGCCTTCGTCACCGGCTGGAAGAACGTCGTCCCGCCCGAGGTGCAGTCCCCGCTGCCCCCGGACGTCACCCCGAGCGCGACCCCCTCGGAGAACAACGGGCCGCCGCTGTCACCCGGTTCGGCGCACACGTCGGTCTGGATCAGCCCGGTGACCGTGCCCTCGGGGTAGTTCACGGTGGCGTCCAGGCCGGTCACCCGCCCGTCGTGCAGTCCGCTGGTGCTGCCGCTGCGGAACACCCGCTGTCCCACCGCCGGATCCGCCGCACCCGTGATCCGCACCCCCGTGCCACCGCCGATCGCGACGACGTCCGCCGCCTCGCCCGCCCGGCCGCTCGCGTAGCGCACCAGGGAGAAGTCGGAACCGGGGAAGTCGGAGGCGACGCTCTGCCCGACCTGACGTGTGGCCCGGGCGTCCGCGAACCACACCGAACCCTTCGGCCCGCAGTGCCCGGCCGTGAGGATGAAATCGGCCCGCCCATCGGTCACGTTGAACCCCGCCGAGCAGCGCCCGCCCGTCGACAGGATCGGCTGCGCCCCGTTCAGCCGGGTCGTGAACGTCCCGCTCGTGCGCTCCATCCGCACGAAACCGCCGATACCGCGGGCCACTTGGGTCAGCCGGGACCAGTCGCCGGCCGAGACGCTGCGGTCGGCGCGCACCACGACCTCGTTGGTGCGGTAGTCCACGGACCACGCGGTGCCGGGCACCCGTGGCGCCGAACGCAGCGCACGCGTGGCCGACTTCAGCTCCTCCATGCTGTGCCCGACCAGCTTCGCCTCGCCTCCCGCACGCCGCACCTCGGCCGCCGCGCCCGGGTCGGTGACGGCGACGACCGGCCGCCCGTCGGCGCCGATCCAGCTGCCCGCCGTACGCCCGGTGCCCAGCCGTCGCACCAGCCCCGCCGCACTGTCCCCGGCCGGCTGTGCGAGCGTGCGCGCCGCCGTGGGCGGGCCCGGCGGTTCGTCGGCGACGGCCTGCGTCACCATGGCGCCGCCGAGCAGAAGCCCACCGGCGGCCGCCAGCCGTGCCGCTCGCCTCACGAACCGTCGTCGTGCGTGCCTCATGATGCCTGGCTCCCGAACCCCGAACGCGCGGCCGGCGGGCCGCGGGGCGCGCCGGTCGGCGCGCGCCCCTTGTCCATACGGCGCCGGGCCCGGGGGTGTTCAGCGCTTGCGGCCCACTCCGCCGAACATGGCCACCTCCGCCGGCTCGGTGCCGTCGGTCGTGTCGGGACGCCAGCGCGAACACGACACCACGCCCGGCTCCAGCAGCTCCAGCCCGTCGAAGAAGCGGGCCACGGCCTCCGGGCTGCGCTGGGTGAGCTTGGGGGTGCCGTGCTCGTTCCAGAACTTCACCGCCTCGTCCACGTCCGGCATCGCCGGATGGGTGACGGTGTGCGACAGCACCAGGTGGCTGCCCGACGGCAGCGCGTCGAGCAGGCGGCGCACCAGCGCGTACGGGTCCTCCTCGTCGCCGACGAAGATGACCACGCCGAGCAGCATCAGCCCGACCGGCTGGGTGAAGTCCAGGGTCTTCGCCGCGTGTTCGAGGATCGCGTCCACGTTGCGCAGATCCTCGTCGAGGTAGTCGGTGACCCCTTCGGGCGTGCTCGACAGCAGGGCGCGCGCGTGGGCGAGCACCAGCGGGTCGTTGTCGACGTAGACGATCCGGGCGTCCGGGGCGTGCCGCTGGGCCACCTGATGGGTGTTGTCCGCGGTGGGCAGCCCGGTGCCGATGTCGAGGAACTGCCGGATGCCCGCCTCGGTGACCAGGTGCCGCACGGCCCGGCCCAGGAACAGGCGGTCCTCGCGGGCGTACTCGCCGATGCCCGGGTGCAGTTGGCGGATCTGGTCGCCGGCCGCGCGGTCGACGTCGTAGTTGTCACCGCCGCCGAGCCAGTAGTTCCAAATGCGGGCCGTGTGCGGCTGGGAGGTGTCGATACGCGCGCGCGGGCTGTCGGTCACGGGCCGGCTCCTGGAGAAACGGGGACGATACGGGGACAGCACGCAATCTAGACGGCGGAATCCAGCCGCGCTGGCACTCCGCGGATTTCGCTGCCCGAACCCCGGTCCGGCCTGGTCGATAAGGCACCGCCCGGGCCCCGGCGGTGGGATCACGCCGGCCCGACAGCGCGGCGGGCCGCGGTCCGGCCGCCGCAGGGGGAACGGCCCTACACTGCCCGGCATGGACGACGACACGCCTTTGGACCGGCTCGGCGCGGGCAGCTATCTGCTGCTGACCAGTTACCGCCGCAACGGCACGCCCGTCCCCACCCCGGTGTGGGTGGTGCGCGACGGCGATGCCCTCGGGGTGTGGACCGTCGCCGACTCCTACAAGGTCAAGCGGATCAGGGCCCGCGCCGACGTCCTGGTCGGCCCGTGCGACGTCCGCGGCAATCCGACGGGGGAGCAGGTGCCGGGCACGGCCGAGATCACGGACGCGGCGACCGCGGGCCGCTACCGGCAGCTGATCGCCCGCAAGTACGGCGTCATCGGTCGTCTCACCCTCCTCGGCAGCCGCATCCGGCGCGGCCACGACGGCACGGTGGGCATCCGGGTGACGCTGAACGCGTGAGCCGCCGCGGCTTCGGTGGGCGGACCCCTCGCCCGTGAGCCCTGGCCGGCCGCACCGCGCGCGGCCGGCCAGGACGCCTGTCGTCGGCTACGACGCGTCCAGGACCGTTCCGGTCAGCACCGGACCGCCCGGCAGCGGCGCACCCGAGTCGTCCGTGACCGCCAGGCGCACGGACTCGGCGGGCTCGGACACCGTGTCCTTGACGGTGGGCACGGACACCTCCGTGCTCGTTGTGCCCGCCGGCACCGACACCCACACGCCGAGGTACTCGACCTGGGACAGCGGCCGCTCCGGGTCGGGCTCGGCGCCGGAGGCTTCCCGCAGCCACGCCGGGTCGACGTCCTTGGTGGACAGCTCCGGGCCGCCCGTCACCGGCACCACGGAGAACGACGCGCCGATCTCGGCGTCCGCGGGCTCGGACAGCGTCACCTTCCAGCGCAGCGCCTGGCCCTCGGTCACCCGGTCGGCGACCGGGGTCACCGAGACCTTCGGCATCGGGTCGTCGTTCAGCGCGGTGACCCCGCCGCGGTGCGATCCGACGACCGTGCCGTGGACCGCCTTGACGACGACGTCGTGCGTCACGTCGTACGCGAAGCGCTTGTTGCCCTCGACGCGGACCGCCACGGCGATGTCGTCGCGGCCCGGACGCACCGTCACCAGCCGGTCCCTGGCCTCACCGGTGACCGGGTCCATGACGTACACGCGCACCTGGCCGCCACCGTGCCCGGACACCCGCACCGGCACCCGGCAGGTGCGTACGCCGGAGTCGCCCTCCTTGACCGACAGCCGGCCGAGGTCGACCCGGGCGAGCGGGGCCTCCCGCACCGCGGGCGTGCCCGGGCGCCAGGCCCAGGCGTCCATCAGCCACGCCTGCCCGGCGCGCGAACGCGGGGTCAGCTCCAGGGACTTGACGTGTCGCAGGTCCAGGCCGGCGCGGGTCGCGGCGGTGAGCGGGACGCGCAGTTCACGCGCCCAGTAGGAGGCGGTGCGGTCGCTGCCGGGCAGTCCGTCGGCGGTGACCCGGCCGAGGACGGCCCGCCGGCCGCGGGTGTCGGTGACGGCGACGTCGAGCTGCGTACCCCTGCTGTTCGGCGGCACGATCACACGCAGCGCCAGTGAGGGGGCGCCGGTGAGGGACAGCGGGGCGGCAGGCTGCACACGGGCCGGGGTTCCCGGTGCCGACCAGCGCAGCGCCACCGCGCGGCGGCCGGTCTCCCGGCCGGTCTCCCACCGGGCGAAGTGCGGTGAGGCGCCGTGGGCGTCCTCGCCCAGACAGGCGACAGCGGGCCTCGGATCCACCGCCGAGCACAGCCGGGCGCCGGTCACACCCACCGTGCCGTCGGGCAGGAACCCGGCGCCGCGCTGAGCGCCCACCGCGTGGGTCAGCACCCGCGCGGGGTCGGCGGACGGAGCCCGCCGCCCGGTGCCGTCGAGCAGCTCCCGCGCCCGGTCGTCCCCGGCGACGAAGAGCCGTGCAGCCGTCGCGATGTACGTCGACCCGGCCCGGTGCTGCTGGTCGGCGGTCAGCCGGGTGCGGCTGCCCGGCGAGCACACCGGGTCCTTGTGGTCCGGGTCATCGAAGAAGTCGTCCTCGGCGGGCGCTTGAGCCTTCCCCGGCGTCCACTCGGTGTTGAAGAAGTTGTGGTTGGCGCCCTCCACATAGACGGCGCTGTGCAGCGCGCGGCCGCCGCTGACCCCGCGCGTGCCGTCGACGTAGACCTCGCCCTGCAGGTCGGAGACGTCACCGTCGCAGCCCGGCAGAAGAGTGGCCGAGGGCACGTCGGGCACCGGGTTCTGGCCGAAGATCGTCGGACCGATCAGGACCGTGCCCCGCACGTGCCAGCGGACCGGGCCGCGGTAGCCGTCCTGGGCGGCGGGCGGCGGGTAGAGGCTGTCCATCGCGGCGCGGTTGACGCCCTCGCCGCCGCGGGAGTGCCCGACGAGCAGGACCTTCGACAGGTCGGCCTTCGGCATCTTGCGGACCGCCGCCGGGGCCGCGGCCGGGTGGGCGGCCCAGTCGGCCCAGCGGGCGAGGTGCTGCCGCACCAGCGAGGAGCGGGCCTGCGCGCCGCCGTCCTCGGCCGCCCAGTCCTGGCCGTTGATGCCGTTCGCGGAGACCGAGACCGTCACATAGCCCTGTGAGGCCAGCAGTTGCTGGTCGCGCAGATAGCCGCGGTAGCTCGGGATGGGCTTGGTGCCGGCCGGGCAGGGCCAGTCGCCGGTCGCGTCCGCGCCCTTGTAGCAGGTGGCGTGGCGGCCGTGCAGGAACAGGGCCAGGGGGCGCGGGCCGCGGGCGGCCGTCGGCGCCACGACGACGGCGCGCATCTCGACCGGTGCCTTGAAGCCCGGCAGCCGAACGGACGGCAGGTCGTACTCGCCCGTGGCCGTGCGGTAGGAGCCCGGCTTGCCGGGATCGACGGCGCCCGCGGGCAGCGGGGCCGGCGGTTGCGCGGCGGCGAGCGAGCCACGGCGGCCCTGACGGGTGTTGTCGCCGGGGGCGTCCAGGCGGCGTCCGCCGGCCCATACCTGAAGGTCCGTCAGACGGGTGGCGTCGCCGGCGTCCAGCTCCAGCCGGAAGGTGTGGCCGTCGCGCGCCGCGGCGGGCACGCCGAGCAGCCTGCCGCCGGCGTGGAACTCGACGCGGGCGTCGCCCATGGGTATCTCGGGCGCCGAACGCCAGACGAGGTGGCGTGCGGTGCCCTCGTCGGTGATCCGCCAGCCGGGCGGGAGGGTGTTCTCGTGAGCTTCCCGTGTGGGTGCGGCGGCGTGTGCCGCCAGTGGCGATGCCCCCGTCATCGCGAGCACCGCCGTGGCGGCGATGCCCATGCGCCGGGCCAGTGGCAACCGGGCAGGTGACAATGGTCTCTCCTTACAACCCCGTGCGCGGGCACCCCGTCGGTCCCGGGGGCCCCTCGCGCCTCGGAGGACGGAGAGCGTCGTCTGTGGGTTGTCTGTGAGAGGGGCGGGTTCAGGTCAACTTCGCACACGTGCACGACTTCGGTGCGCATGTGCGGCCGGAACCGCCCAGCGGTGCTGACGTCCCGTCAGGTCCAGGCCCGGTACGGCTCGTCGACCAGCTGGAAGACGGGCTCGCCGCGCACCGGGTCCTTGGCGGTGGACAGGCGTACGCGGTCACCGCTGTGGATGCCGATCGGCGGACCCATCACACGGCCCCGCACGACGAAGCCCTCCGCCATCTCGACCAGGGAGACGTTGCGCGCGGCCGGGGAGTTGCGGTGCACCACCGTGGAGTGGCGGACCGTACCGACGCCCTCGCTGCGCTCCGTGCGCAGCTCGCTGCCGCGGCAGACGGGACACAGCACCCGGTGGTACATGGCGGTGCCGCACCAGGTGCAGCGCTGGAAGAACAGGGCGTCCTTCGCCTCGGTGGTCCCGGGACCGGTGGCCGGGTGGTCGAGGACGCCCGTCGCGGAGCGGGCTACCGGGGACACGGCGGTTCCTGAGTGGTGGTACACGCGGCTCAACTCCCTGCACTCGGCCGGAATCCGGCGCGCGCGGGGCAGCCCGCGCACGCGTGTGCCCGGTTCACGGGGGGACCGTGCACAGCCTCAGCGTATGGCACTCAGTGCCACAGGTAAAGGTACTGCGTACCACGAAAAGGGAACGAAGGCCCAACTAGATCCGCCCGAAGGCCGACTCGACCTCCTGCACCACCCGCCACAGCGGGGCGTCCCGCCGGGAGACCACGACCACCACGTCGTCGTCCCGAGTGGCGGTGGGCCGGATCGGGCCGGTGGCCTGGCGCCGGTCCTGTGCGCCGGCCGCGGGTCCGGCCTGCTCGCCGAAGGCCTCCTGCACATAGCCGAGCGCATGGTCCACGGTGGCGCTCGCGTCGCCCTCGCCGTCCGAGCGCAGCCACGAGCGCAGCGCGTTGTTGTGCGCCGCCACCACGGCGGCCGCGATCACGTCCGCCCGCAGGATGCCATCCGGCCGGCCGGCGAAGCGCTCGCGCAGATACTCCGCGAGCGCCCGCTCGTAACGCCACACCACCGACAGCTCGTAGGCGCGCAGGCCCGGCACCTGCTTGGTGAGCCGGTAGCGCTGCACGGAGAAAGCCGGGTTCTCGGCGTACAGCCCCAGCACCAGCCGGGCCGCGTCGCACACCCGCCGCACCGGCTCGTCGCCTTCGCCGCTCGCCGCGAGGAACGCCGTCATGTCCGCCAGGCAGCGCTCGTGGTCGGGGAAGACCACGTCCTCCTTGGACGGGAAGTAGCGGAAGAACGACCGCCGTCCGACGCCGGCCAGCGCCACGATGTCGTCCACGGTGGTCTGCTCGTAACCGCGTTCGAGGAACAGCCGGAAGGCCGCCGCGACGAGCGCCTCCCGCATCGGCGGCCGCGCGCCGGCCTCCGCCCTGTCCTCACGCCCGGAGGCGGCACTGCTGGAACTCATGCCCGGAACGTAACACTTGATCGGCCATTTTGGCACTCAGTACCCTCGATGCAGGGTACTGAGTGCCGTGCGGCTTCCCGGGCTCAGTCCGAGTCCTCCGGCACCCGGATGTCGACCACGCACACGTCGTCCCGCCGCTCGCCGTCCAGCAGCGCGGTCAGCAGCGGCGCGAGCGTGCCCGACGGGGCCGGCACCGGCGTCTCGAGCGCCGTCGCGAGCCGGCCGATTCCCAGGTCGATGCACTCACCCGGCCGCTCGACCAGCCCGTCGGTGTACAGCACCAACCGGTCACCCGGCAGCAGCCGGCACTCGGCCTCCTCGTAGTACGGCGTGTCGGTGGCCCCGAGCAGCATGCCCGCGGGCCGCTCCAGGGGCTGCGCCCGGCCGTCGCGCAGCAGCATCGGCGGCGGATGTCCGGCCTGCGCCCACACCAGACGATGGCCGTCGGCACGGTAGCGGGCGAGGATCAGGGTGGCGGTGCCGTGCGGACCGCGGGAGTGCAGCAGCAGCCGGTTGAGCCGGGCGAGCGCCCCGGTCAGCGACGACCCCGTGCTGATCATGCCCTTGGCGGTGAAGCGCAGCTGCGCCATGGTGGCCACGGCGTCGATGCCGTGCCCGGCGACGTCGCCGACGACGAACAGCGCGTCACCGTCGGGCAGTTCGATGGCGCTGAACCAGTCGCCGCCGACGCTGAGCCCCGACTGCGCGGGCAGGTACGCGATCTCGGCACGCAGCCCGGCGAGATCGACCGGCGTACGCGGCAGGGGCAGCAGGGCGTGCTGCAGCCGGGTGGCGAGGGCCCGCTCGGCCTGCAGCACACCCTGCTGGGTCGACATCGCCCGCTCGCTCTCCACCAGAGCGAGTTCGGCGTTGCGGCGCGCGGATAGGTCCTGCACGAAGCCGTGCACCTCCACGGGGACGCCGCTGTTGTCGGCCACCGCCTCGGCCACCACCCGCAGATGCCGTATCCCGTCGGGCGTACGCACCCGGAACGGCACGTCGAAGCGGTGCCCGTCCCGCAGCAGCTGCCCGACCGCTCCGGCCAGCGCGGGCATGTCCTCGGGCACGGCCAGCGAGGGCAGCTCGGCCAGCCGCACCGGTCCGCGCGCCGGGTCCCGGTCGAGCACGGTGAAGGTCTGCGCGGACCAGGTCGCCTCGTGCGTGACCAGGTTCCAGTTGGCCCAGCCCAGGTTGCCCAGCCGCTGCACGTCCGCGAGCCGCTGCTCCTGCCGGTCGGAAGGGTCGTGCCGGACCCAGTTCACGACCAGGCCGGCGCCCAGGCGGGCCACCCGTGGGGCGGACGTGACCAGTTCGGCGACGCCTCCCGCCACCACGCGGTGGGCGAGCGGTTCGCCCTCGTACGGCTCACCGGTGGCCAGCACCCGCAGACAGCCCTGCCAGAGCTGCTCACCGGCCACGCTCGGCCGGTACTCCAGCAGCCGCAGACCGACCAGCTCGCGTCCGGTGCGGCCGACGGCGTCGACCGCGTGCGGGGTGGCTGCGTCGATACGGAAGTCCTCGACGTCGCCCGACTCCGACCGCAGCGGGGTCAGCAGCAGCGCCGCGCCCGGCAGCGTCTCGAACACGCCCTGGACCACGTCGGCGGCCGCGTCGACGGAGGGTTCGCGCGGGGCGTCCAGCGACCGCAGCCGGCCGGCGCACAGCCGGGCGACCGCCCGCATATGATCCCGGTCGGTTTCGGTGAACGGGCCGGCGCGTCCGCACAGGACGCCGATCACCACGTCCGCCCGGCCGCCGACCGGCACCGGCAGCCAGGCGCGCGACGGCCACCGCTCGGGAGGGTCACCGATGAGCAGATGCGTGTGGCTCGCCGCCTCGATGTCCTCCAGCCACTGTTCCTGCTGCGCCTCCAGGCTGTCCCGGGCGGCCACTCCGCGCAGCGGCGGCACATGATGCCACTGGGTGGCGGTCAGCTCGTCGAGTCCGGCCTGCCCGATCAGCTCCAGACCGCCGACGTGCAGCCGCTGGTAGATCATGATCGCGGTGGCGTCCACGCGGCGCCCCAACTGCCGGAGCAGTACCGCGGCGAGCCCCTGCGGACTGTGCACCCGCAGCAGGGCACGGCCGAGGCGGGCCAGCGCGGTGGCGTCGTCGGGCAGCGCCGGCGGCTCCTCCGGACTCTCGGCGAGGTCGGTGCCGGCGCCGGGCCGCCGGGTCTGCGAGGGGGGCGGGGGTGCCGCGAGCGTGCCGAGCGTGATCCAGCACTCCTCCAGCAGGGTGCGCTCGGCGGCCTTGGCCCGGTACAGCAGCTCCTCGTAGGCCGTCTCCGCCGAACATCCGGTCAGCGCCATGACGGCGCCCTTGGCCCGCTCCAGCACAGCGGAGGTCGCGGCCATGTCGTGCAGCCGGTCCATTTCGGCACGCTGACGGGCCACGACCCGGCTCAGCGCGGCCAGGTCGGGCACGTTTCCGGACTCCGCCGGGAGGGCCGGTTCGCTCGTCACGCCTCGAGCATTGCACAGGAGGGGGGCTTCGCTCGCGGTCTGGGGCGACCTGATCGCCCCTACCGGTCCGGCGGGGGGTACAGCCACAGGCGCAGCACCCGGCTGAGCAGGGGCATCACCAGGTACGTCAGCACCGGGAGCAGCACCAGCGGGAAGACGGCGGCGCGCAGCGGCAGGGGCCAGGCCGCCGTGCGCGGGGTCACCAGCCACTGGATCAGCAGCGTGAAGGGGTAGGCGCCGAGGAACGTCGTGAGCACCATCTTCCAGCGCGGCGGGGACTGCACGCTGGTGCCGGGCAGGCGGAACCAGGTCTCCAGGCCGGTGGTGGACTGCCGCTCGCTGCTGACCTCGGTGGCGATGCCCTCGATCCGCTCGTGCCAGTCGGCGCGCTCGTCGGAGCGCAGCCAGGCGCCGAGCCGGTCGCTGTCGCTGAAACGCAGGACGGCGTGGAAGCGGTGCCCGCCGTCCGCCGGCCGCAGCCAGGCGACGCCCTCGTTGCCGGGGAACTCGCGGACGCAGCGGGAGATGCCCCGCGTCCACTCCTCGAACTCCTGCTCGTGCCCGGGCCGCACCCGCCAGGTCAACACGGTGGTGACGGGTTCCGGACGCCGCCCGTCCGGGGTACTCGTGGTCATCGCCGCTCGCGGTGGGTACCTCATGGTCCCCCCGTGTGCCACGCCTGACCCCACCCATGCACACCACGGGTGCACACCACGGGCCGCCCCGTGGGGACGCCCGCACCGGCGCCGGATGCGGTCCGGGTGCGGCCCGGTGTCGCCGTCGAGCGCGGCCCGGCTCGCGAGGGGCGCACCTGCCGGCGGGGCGGGCGATTCGCCGGGCAGCCCGGTCGGCCCTGGACCCGGCCGTACGCCGCGCCACTCGAGCCGGTCCGTCCGTCGGCGCGGGCTCCGGGCTCAGGGCTGTGGGCCCGTGCCGCGGGGGTGGTTCTGTCGGCGGACCGCATGGTCCGCGCGCAGGGGTCGGGCCGGCTACTGCGTAGGCGAGCGCTCGGGTCGCACGCCGGGCTCGCGGGGGGCCGCTGCGTCGGCGGGCGCTCGGGTCGCGCGCCATGCCACCCGGGCCGTTCCGCCGGCGGGCGCACCGTCCGCGCGCCGCGGGCTGGGGGCCGCGGAGGCGGGGGCCGCCCGGGCGCGCGGCCGGGGTCGTGTGCCGGGGTCCGCCGGAGCCGTGAGGCTCGGGGGCCGGGAGGCGGGAGGTGGGAGGCGGGGGTCGTCCGGGCGCGAGGCCGGGGCCTGCCGGGGCCGTGTGCCGGGGTCCGCCCGAGCCACGCACCGGGGCCCGCCCGAGCCGTGGACCGGGACCGGCGCCGCGGCCGGGGCCCGATACGTCAGCGCGGGCCCGTCAGGGCTTCCGTGACCGCGCGGACGCTGCGGGCGATGTGCTGCAGTTGCAGGACCTCCGCCGCGTACAGCTTGATCGTGTGCTCGATGACCGACTCCGGCAGGCCGAGCCGGGGCAGGTCGGCGCGGGCGGTCTGCAGCGCGGTGCGCGCGACGCGGATCTCCTGCTGGACCTGGAGCTGCGCGTGCCGGGCGAGTAGCACCGGGTGCCGCAGCAGCGCCGGGTAGCCGGCGTAACGCGCCGGCACCAGTTCCCGCAGCCACCGCACGGCCGAGCGCTCCCAGTCGTAGGAGCCGGGGGTCTTCACCTGGCACGGCCAGTCCGGGCTGATGCGCGTCGTCGTCAGGGCCATGATCGTCGCTTCCGGCGTCGGGTGCGGTGGTTCGAGGGGGAGGGGCGGCCCCGGCCTAGGGGATGACCGGGGCCACCACGGGCGCTCGCACAGGTGAGACGCCCGACCGGACTGCCCCTCGCCGTCGTGGGTAGGGGACGGCGGCGGAGGGGGCGGTGTACGGCCCCGAGCAGTATTTATATATGCCGTCTGGTTTGCAAGACGTATGAAAACATTCATGCGTGCTTTACGACGGGTCCTCCCGCTGTGCGCCGGTATGAGTCCGGCCCACCCGGGGAACGGCACCGTCGCGGTTCAGTCCCGCAGGAAGAAGTGATGCTCCTCGGCGACCTGCTCGTACTCCTCCAGGCGTCCCTGCGTCCGCTCCGGACCGGCGTCGGTCATGGCCTGCAGCAGCGCGGCGGCCATCACCCCGGGCGCCGCGTAGGAGTCGAACACGAGCCGCGAGCCCGTCCCGGTCGCGAACGTGACGTCGGCCTCGTCCACGACCGGCCCCAGCGCCAGGTCGGTGATCAGGGCGACCTTCAGCCCGGCGCGCCGCGCCACGCGCACCGCCGTGAGCGTCTCCTGCGCGTGCCGGGGCATGGAGAACGCCAGCACCCAGGTGCCGCCGGCCTCCCGGGACTGCAGCAGCGCGTCGTACGCGACGCTCCCGCCCAGCGTCACCAGCCGCACGTCGGGATGGATACGCCGGGCCGCGTAGGCGAAGTACTCGGCGAGCGAGGAGGAGATGCGCAGCCCGAGCACGGTCAGCGGTGCCGACTCCGACAGGCTGCGGCCGACCTCGATCACCTGGTCGGGGTCGGCGAAGTCGCGGCGCAGGTTCTCCAGGTTCTCGATCTCGGCGTCGACCGCGGCCTGCAGCTCGTTGCTGCGGTTCACCTCGGCGGGCCCGCCGGCCAGCGTGCCGAGCGCGATCGTCTGCAGCCGCTCCCGTAGCGCGGGGTAACCGCTGAAGCCCACCGCGGCCGCGAACCGCGTCACCGACGGCTGGCTGACCCCGGCCCGCTCCGCGAGATCGGTGATCGACAAGAAGGCGGCCTCGGTGATGTGCTCGATCAGGTACTGCGCGATGCGCCGCTGTCCCGGCGACAGCCGCGGCTGGTCGAAGAGCGCCCTGAGCTGGGAAGTCGGGGACGCCTCCACCTCCGGCGCGGTCTTGCCGGACGTGATCGCCGATGCCTGTGCGCGTGCCTGCTGCGGCGACGGCACGGGTGCGCCTCTGTTGTCTCCCACAGTGCTTCAACATAGCTCACGCACCGTGGTGAACAGGGCGGATGGATAGCCCGGCGCCCGCCGGGAACCCGGCGCGGGACATGACCCCCGACGACACGTCAGGAGCAGTACGCGATGACCGTCCCCGAGGAGAACCGGGCGAAGACCGGCACCACCGACGACACCCTCAAGGCGCGGGGCGCGGCCCGGGCGGCGAACGGGCCCGAGGAGCGCGGCGCGACGAGGGACCAGGGCGCGAGCGGGCGCACCCTGCGCGAGGCGTTGGAGGAGGCCCAGGTGCGGCCGGACGACTTCGAGGAGAAGTGAGGGGGCGGACTCCATGGGAGCGCTCAGCGGGCTGGAACGCGCCTTGGAGCAGCGCTGGGAGGCGCTGTGGGAACGCGTCGTCGGCCGGGAACCGGTCGAACTGCTCGCGGCCCTGCGCCGCGAGTGCGACGAACACGCGGTCGTGTGCAGCGAGAACCTCGTCGTGGTGCCCAACGCCTACGACGTCGAGCTCGACGCCTCCGTCCACGACGAGCTGAGCCGCCACGGCGGCCGGGTCGGCCAGGACCTCACCGACAGCCTGGTCCGGCACGCGGAACGCAAGGGCTACGCCTGGGCGGGCCCCCTGACCGTGCACATCACCCGCTCCCGAGAGGTGCCCAACGGCCGCTACCGGGTCGCGAGCACGGTGATGCGGCACGTGAGCGCGCAGGGGTTCGAGGCGGCCCGCTAGGGCCTGCCGGGTGGATCGCTCCGGCGTCGCGGGGCCCGGCACACGCCCCGCGCCCGGCGGGAACGCCCCGCCGTGCGAACCGGGGCCTCCCGTGCGAACCGGGGCCTCCCGTGCGAACCGGGGCCTCCCGTGGGAACCGGGGCCTCCCGTGGGAAACGGGACGCCTACCGCCGGAACACCGTGATGGAGTGGCCGACCTCGTCGACCGGCCGCAGGCCGGCGACGAGTGCGGCCAGCCGGCCACGCGCCTTGGCGAGCGCGGAGTCGGACACCACCAGCAGCCCGTGCACGTCGTCGGCGGGCACCCCCAGCGGATTCGCCGCGCGGATGCCGTAGGCGGACGGCACCCCGCTGCCCTTGTACACGAGCCACACCCGTTCCCCGGGGTGGCGCTCGCGCAGACGGTGGGCGAGCCGGCCGAGGTCCTGCCCCCAGTCGACGTTGGAGTCGTGCAGCCGCAGATGTGTCCGCGCGGGACCGCCGAACGCCTCGTTGGAGTACGGCAGGTAGTACGGGAAGGCGCGCAGCGAGCTGACCGCGACGCACAGCACCAGCCCGGCGGTCACGGCCGGCGCCCACCGCCGGCGCAGGACCGTCGCGCAGCCCGCGGCCACCGCGAGGAACACCGGCACGAACAGGGCGTACCGCGTGCCGAGGTCCCGCGACCCCGTCATCGCCGCCGCCAGCAGCACCCCCGTGGGCAGCAGCAGATACGGTGCCGCGGCCCGCAGGCGCCGCACCGTCAGCGCGACCACGCCGGCGACCCACAGGGCGAGCATGCCGAGCGGTGTCTTCACCAGCAGCGCGGCCGGCAGGTAGTACCAGAGCGAGCCGGTGTAGAGCCGCCCGAACAGGAACCCCTGCCAGGGCTGGTTCTCGAAGGCGAACTGCATGCGCAGTCCGTCCCGGTACGCCCGCGGCAGCGGCAGCAGCCGCACCAGCAGCCCGCGCAGCCCGTGCACCACCGGCACCGGCTGCTCGGGCGACCACCGCAGCCGCGGATCGACCACCAGATACGTCGCCCACACGACCGCCACGGCGGTCACGGCCACGACCAGCGCCCCGCCGGCCGCCCGCAGCAGCCGCTCCCGCCGCCCGTGCGTCCCGCACGCGTGCCACACCGACACCGCCGCCAGGACGACCAGCACCGGTACGGCCGGAAGCGACGACGCCTTGGTCGCCAGCGCCGCCCCCAGGGCCGCACCGGCCGCCGGCAGACACCGCCGGGGCCGCTGCCGGGCACGCCACAGCAGCCACACCGACGTCAGCAGGAACCCGGCCGCCGGCGCGTCCAGTGTGGCGAGCGAGCCGTGCGCGATCACGTCGGGCGAGAAGGCGTACATCCCGAGCGCCACCAGGCCGGCCGCCGGGCCGGCGAGATCCCGGGCGAACGCGAAGGCCACCAGGCCGAAGAGCAGCGTCAGCACGATCACCGGCAGCCGCGCCCAGAACATCAGCCGCCAGGGGTCGTTCCCCGACCCGTACAGCAGATGCTGCCCGACCCGCTGCTGGGTGCCGGTGAAGGAGGCGTCGAAGTGCGGCGCGGCGGCCGCCACGCCCACGGCGATCACCAGCTTGCCGAGCGGCGGATGCTCGGGATTGATCTCCAGGCTGTGCTCGTGCAGATAGACGGCCGCCGCGCCGACGTAGACGGGCTCGTCGACGGTCGGCGTCTGCTGGACGGCGGTGGTGACCATCGCGACCGCCATCTGCCCGAGCAGCACGACCACGACCAGCGGCAGCAGCCACCGCCGCCCGCGCCGCCCGTCCCCGCGCGCGGGCGTCTCACGCACCCGCTGCCGCTCGCTCGTCGCCATGTGCCGCCCCGCGCGGGCGCCACCCCCTCAGGAGCCGTACGCCGGACCTTCCGCCGCGCCCACAGGTACGGCCCGAGGGTCGCCGTGGTTCACCCTTCCAGGCACGTCATCGTGATCACGAGGTCCGCCCGGTCCCGGGTGGCCGCCACCAGGTCGGCGTTGCGCTGGTCCGTGCCCCGCACCCAGGCCACCGCCTCCTCGTGACCCTTGCCGAACTCCTCGTGCCGGGCGATCAGGCGGCGCACCCGTTCGGGCTCGGGCAGCTCGCAGAACCACACCTCGTCCAGCGCGGCCCGCACCCGCGCCCACCCACCGGTCCCGAGCAGCAGGTAGTTGCCCTCCGTCACCACCAGGCGGGCGGCCGGCGGGACGGGGATCGCACCGGCCAGGGGCTGTTCCAGGACCCGCTCGAATCCCGGCGCGTACACGACGTCCTCGTCCTCGTGGCGCAGGCGGCGCAGCAGCGCCGCGTACCCGGCCGCGTCGAACGTGTCCGGCGCGCCCTTGCGGTCCCGGCGGCCCAGACGCTCCAGCTCGACGTCGGCGAGGTGGAAGCCGTCCATGGGCACGTGCGCCGCCCATGGCTCGCCCGTCCCGTTCAGCGCCCTCACCAGCCGCTCGGCGAGCGTCGTCTTGCCCGCGCCGGGACTGCCGGCGATGCCGAGCACCGCGCGCGTGCCCGAGGGCCCGACGAGGCGGCGGGCCCGGGTCAGCAGATCGTCGAAGGTCGGCACGCAGGGAAGTGTGCCATCCCCTCGAACGGCGCCCTGTGGCGTGGGACACCCCGTAGGAGCCGCTGTGTGGGGAACGGTGTCAGGTATGACGACGGATCTCGGTCTGCCCGACCACATCCAGGCCTGCCTCTTCGACCTCGACGGGGTCGTCACCAAGACGGCCGTGGTGCACGCGGCCGCTTGGAAGGAGACGTTCGACGCGTTCCTGCGGCAACGCCAGGGCGCGGACGCCGAGCCGTTCAGCGACGACGACTACGACCGGTACGTCGACGGCCGGCCCCGCGCCGACGGCGTGCGCACCTTCCTCGCCTCCCGCGACATCCACCTGCCCGAGGGCTCGCCCGGCGACCCGCCGGACGCCGGGACCGTGCACGGCCTCGGCAACCGCAAGAACGAACTGCTGCTGGAGAAGATCCGCACCCAGGGCGTCGAGCCCTACGACGGCACGCTGCGCTACATCGAGGCCGTCCGGGGCAAGGGCCTGCGCACCGCCATCGTGTCGTCCAGCGCCAACACCCTGGACGTCCTGAAGTCCATCGACGCCGAGCACCTCTTCGACGTGCGCATCGACGGGGTCGTCGCCGTCGAGCGCGGCCTGCCCGGCAAGCCGCGCCCCGACACCTTCCTCGCCGCCGCCGCCGACCTCGGCGTCGAGGCGGGCGACGCGGCCGTCTTCGAGGACGCCCTGGCCGGCATGGACGCCGGCCGTGCGGGCAGGTTCGGATACGTCGTCGGAGTCGACCGCGTGGGGCAGACCGACGCGCTGTACGCGCACGGCGCGGACCGTGTCGTCAAGGACCTCGCGGAGCTGGGAGGGCAGGCGTGATCACCGAGCGGTCGTACACCGTCGAGCCGTGGGCCGTCCGCGAGACCTCCCTCGACCTCGACCTCCTCGCACAGAGCGAGTCCGTCTTCGCCCTGTCCAACGGCCACGTCGGCTGGCGCGGCAACCTCGACGAGGGCGAGCCGCACGGCCTGCCCGGCGCCTACCTCAACGGCGTCCACGAGCTGCACCCGCTGCCGTACGCCGAGGCCGGCTACGGCTACCCGGAGTCCGGTCAGACCGCCATCAACGTCACCAACGGCAAGGTGCTGCGGCTGCTTGTCGACGACGAGCCCTTCGACCTGCGCTACGGCCGGCTGGTCTCCCACGAGCGCAAGCTCGACCTGCGCCGGGGCGTGCTGGAACGCGTCTGCGAGTGGACCTCCCCGGCCGGTACGACCGTCCGGGTGCGCTCCACCCGCCTGGTCTCCCTCACCCAGCGGGCGATCGCCGCCGTCGCCTACGAGGTCGAGCCGGTCGGCCGCCGCGCCCGGGTGGTGATCCAGTCGGAGCTGGTCGCCAACGAGAGCCTGCCCGACCCGAACGGCGACCCGCGCGCCGCCCGCGCCCTGAAGTCGCCGCTGGAGCCGGAGGAGGACATGGCGGCCGGACCCCGGCTGCGGCTCGTGCACCGCACCCGGCGCAGCGGACTGCGCGTGGCCGTGGCCGCCGACCACCGCGTCGAGGGGCCCGAGCGGACCACGACCAGCAGCGAGTCCAACGTCGACGTGGCCCGGTACACGGTCACCGCCGTGCTGGAGCCCGGGCAGCGGCTGCGGGTGGAGAAGCTGGTCGCGCACGGCTGGTCCGGCGCCCGCTCGCGGCCCGCGATGAGCGACCAGGTCGAGGCCGCCCTCGCGGCCGCCGACCACAGCGGCTGGCAGGGCCTGCTGGACGACCAGCGCGCCTACCTGGACGACTTCTGGGCGGCCGCCGACGTGGAGGTCGACGGCGACGAGGAGATCCAGCAGGCCGTCCGCTTCGCCCTCTTCCACGTCCTGCAGGCCGGTGCCCGCGCCGAGCAGCGCGCCATCCCCGCCAAGGGCCTGACCGGGTCCGGCTACGACGGGCACGCCTTCTGGGACACCGAGATGTTCGTGCTGCCGCTGCTCACCTACACGGCGCCCGGGGCCGTCGCCGAGGCGCTGCGCTGGCGGCAGAACACCCTGGACGCGGCCCGCGAGCGCGCCGCCCAGCTCGGCCTGCGCGGCGCCGCGTTCCCGTGGCGCACCATCGAGGGCCAGGAGGGCTCCGCGTACTGGCCGGCGGGCACGGCCGCCTTCCACGTCAACGCCGACATCGCGGACGCCGTCGTGCGGTACGTGGCGGCCACCGGAGACGTCGCCTTCGAACGCGAGACGGGTCTCGAACTGCTCGTGGAGACCGCGCGGTTGTGGCGTTCGCTCGGCCACCACGACGGCACCGGCGCCTTCCACGTCGACGGCGTCACCGGGCCCGACGAGTACAGCGCGGTGTGCGACGACAACACCTACACCAACCTCATGGCCCGGCAGAACCTGCTGGCCGCCGCCGACACCGCCGAACGCCACCGCGAGCAGGCCGCCCGCCTCGGCGTGGACGACGAGGAGACGGCCACCTGGCGCGACGCCGCCGCGGCGATGAACATCCCCTACAACGACGAGCTGGGCGTGCACGAGCAGCACGCGGGGTTCACCCGCTACCAGCGCTGGGACTTCGCCGGCACCCGCCCCGACCAGTACCCGCTGATGCTGCACTTCCCCTACTTCGACCTGTACCGCAAGCAGGTCGTCAAGCAGGCGGACCTGGTGCTGGCCATGTACACCTGCGACAGCTTCTTCGACGAGGAGCACATCGCCCGCAACTTCGCCTACTACGAGCCGCTGACCGTCCGCGACTCCTCCCTGTCGGCGTGCGTGCAGGCCGTCGTCGCCGCCCGCGCCGGCCATCTGCGCCTCGCCTACGACTACACGGCCGAGGCCGCGCTGATGGACCTGGCCGACCTGGAGCACAACACCCGCGACGGACTGCACATCGCCTCCCTGGCCGGCACCTGGACGGCCCTGGTCGCCGGTTTCGGCGGCATGCGGCGCGACGGCGGGAGCCTGCGCTTCGCACCCCGCCTGCCGGAGCACTTCAGCCGGCTCGCCTTCCACCTGCGGCTGCGCGAGAGCCGCCTGCGCGTGGAGATCGGCCCGGAGAAGGCCGTCTACACCCTGCTGGCGGGGCCGCCGCTGACGATCCGGCACCACGGCGAGGAAGTGACCCTGTCCACCGAGAGCCCCGCCGTACGCCCCGTACCGCCCGCCCCGCAGCGCCCCGACCCGGAGCAGCCCCCGCACCGCGCCCCGAACGCCCGCTAGCGCCCGCGGCCCGAACGGGGAGGGCGGCGCCCGGGCCACAGGTGCGCCCGTCCTCCGCCCGGCCGCGCTCCGCGGGCCCCGGGCGGCGCCGCCGGTTACGTTGGCGCTGATCACCGCGCGCGTGGCCGGCTGCCCGGTCCGTGCGCGGACCAGCGACCGCAGGGAAGGGCCGGGGCGATGGCCGACAGCGCGCACCGCACCCGCGTCGGCCCGCGGCCCGCGCCCTCCTCCGCCCGGCCCGCGCCCGACCGCACCGGCGGCCCGCTCGCCCTGGTGGCCGGTGCGTTCACGCTCGCCCAACTGCTGCTCGTCCACCCGTCCATGGGCCTCGGCTGGGACGAGACCGTCTACGTCAGCCAGGTCTCCGGCCACGCCCCGGCGTCGTACTTCAGCGCGCCACGCGCGCGTGGCGTCAGTCTGCTGGTGGCGCCCGTCACGTCCTGGTCGTCCTCCACCCCGCTGCTGCGCGGATACCTCGCCGTGCTGTCGGGCCTCGCCCTGTACCTCGCGCTGCGCACCTGGCGAGGCGTGTTCCCCGTCCGCGTGCTCGCCACCGCCGGGGCCCTGTTCGCCACCTTGTGGGTCACGCTCTTCTACGCCCCGCAGGCCATGCCCAACTACTGGGTGGCCGTCGGCGCCCTGGCCTGCGCCGGCTGCTTCCTGCGAGGGTGGCGGAACCCGGCCGACCGGTGGGCGCTGGGCGGCATCGCGGCAGCGGCCGCGCTCATGGCGCTGATGCGGCCCACCGACGCCGTCTGGACGACCGCCCCGCTGCTCGTCCTCGCGGCCGCCACACGCCGGTGGCGACTGCTCGTCGCCCTGCTGTCGGGCCTCGCGGCCGGTGCCGCGCCATGGGTCGTCGAGGCGTACGCCGACTACGGCGGCCTGGCCCGCCGCCTCGCCGACGGCTCCCGCCTCCAGGGCGGCCTGGGCCTGCACTTCGCCGTCGACGACCAGCTGCGCAGCCTGGACGGACGCACCCTGTGCCGCCCCTGCGACGTACCCGCACCCCACCCGGCGGTGATCCTGTGGTGGTGCGCGCTGCCGCTGCTCGCCGCGGCCGGTCTGGCCGTCGCCGTCCGGGCCGGACGCACCCTGCCCACACTGCTCCCCGTGGCCTGCGCGGTCACCGCCGCCGTGCCCTACCTGTTCCTCATCGCGTACGCCGCCCCCCGCTTCCTGCTCCCGGCGTACGCCCTGCTGTCCCTGCCCGTCGCGGACGCCCTGCGGGCCCTGGTGACCGGCCCGCGAGGGCGCCCGCGCCCGCTGCTCACGGCCGCCGCGGTCCTCGCGCTCACGGGCCATCTGGCGGTGCAGTACGGCGTCCTGAGCCACACCGTGCGGCGCACCACCGCGCAGCACCGGGCCTGGGCCCGCACCGCCGCCGAGCTGCACCGGCTCGGGGTACGCCCGCCCTGCCTGGTCACCGGCCACGAGGCCCTGCCGATCGCCTACTACGCCGGCTGCGCCTCGGCCGCCACCTCGGGACCGAACGCGAACGCCACCGCGGCCGGCATCACCCGCACCGCGCACCGCGTCCCCACCGCCCACCTCACCCCGCCGGACGGCGCGCCCGCCGGCTACGCCCGCACCTGGCAGCCGTACCGCTTCGGCACACTGCGGATCTACGTGGCGCCTAGCCCTCCACCCCCAGTGCGCGCCGCCACCGGGTGATCTGGCGGGCCGGGTCCCCGGTGCACGACCACGGTGTGCGGGTCGCGCGGCGGCCCACCAGCGCGAGCAGCGCGGCGGCGACGTCCGCGCACCCGGCGAGGCACGCCGCGTGGGCGAGATGGTGCACGTCCCGCAGCTCGGCCGGCGCCACGGGGCCCTCCCCGCGCCCGGTGATCCAGCGCTGGTGGCTGCGC
Organism: Streptomyces sp. NPDC028635; assembly: GCF_040637635.1. Lineage (NCBI taxonomy): Bacteria > Bacillati > Actinomycetota > Actinomycetes > Kitasatosporales > Streptomycetaceae > Streptomyces > Streptomyces sp. NPDC028635. The sequence goes on from NZ_JBEZWX010000011.1 coordinate 197,298, forward strand.
CGTACGTCGGCGACCGCGCCGGGGTGACTCCAGTGCTCACCGAAGGCGACGGCGGCCGTCCCGCCGGAGGCCGCTTCCAGGGCGTAGCGGTACTCCTCCACGCGCGCGTACTGCACGAGCACCGGCAGCGCGCAGCCCGGCGGCGCCACCCCGGCGGCGTCGCGGGCGAAGTCGTACATCAGGCCGTGGCTGCCGTGCCAGCGCGCCGAGTAGTAGTGCAGCACCTGAAGATGCCCCTCGACGCTGTACGCGTCGCGCCGGTGCAGCTCGTCCCACCAGCGGGCCAGCTCCCGCCGCCGCACCCCGGACGGGTACAGCCGGGCCACCGACACGAGCGACACCCATGGCGTCGGGTCCTGCGGGCAGGCCTCGGCCGCCGCGTGGCAGGCCGACACCGCCGCGTCGATGCGCCGCCGGTCGATCGGCACGCCGCGTCCGGCGGCGATGGCCACGTTGAAGGCCCGCGTCGTCTCCGTAGCGGCCCGCAGCACCAGGGCGTCGGCGCTGCGCGGCTCGGCGGCCAGCCAGGTCTCCACCGTCGAACGGTCCGCGCAGGCCTGCGCCAGCAGCCGCACCCGGTGTCCGCGCACCGCCCAGTCCGGGCCGGTGGCGCGCAGCAGTGCCCGCAGCCCCTGCCAGCGGCCGATCACGACGTCCTGGCGTGCGGAGGTCAGCGCGGCGTCGCCGCAGTCGGGGTCGAAGTCGGGTGTGAAGCGCTCCCGCGCCATCGTCCTGCCCACCCCTCAGAAGTCGGTGGGGAGGCCCTCGTAACCACCCGGCGGCAGGGCCGGCCCGGCGGCCGGGACGTAGTCGGTCTCGACCGTGCGCGAGGCGTCGAGCTTCGCCGGCCGGTAGTACTCGCTGCCCCGCCGCCAGTACCGCAGCATCGGCACCAGACCGGCCGCGAGGCCGCCGAGCCCGATCGCGACCGCCGCCCCGCTCAGCTCGGCCAGCGACTCGGCGAAGACCCAGAACATGAACACCGCGCCGAGCAGCGGCCACAGCCCGTTCAGCAGGAAGGCGCCCGGCGACGACAGCAGCGTCCTGCGGTACGCGACGACGACCGCGACGCCGGCGAGGCCGTAGTACACGGAGATCTGCAGACCGATGGCGCGGATGGCGTCGGCGAGGATCTCACCCACCGTGCCGAGCGCCGTGGACGCGACGAACAGGGCCAGCGCCACCGCACCCACCACGGTGATCGCCACCCACGGCGTGTTCCAGCGGCGGTGCACCAGGCCCAGCGCCGCGGGCATCGTGCGGTCCCGGCCCATCGCGAACAGCGAGCGCGTGACCTGGATCAGCGTGGTCTCCAGCGTCGCGACGGTGGACAGCATCACCGCGACCGTCAGCAGCTTTCCGCCCCAGCCGGGCCAGATCACCTCGCCGAGCGCGGCCGGCACGTCGGCGCCGTGCGCGGCGATCTGCTCCGGGGTCAGGAGCGTGTTCGCCAGGACGGTGAACACCTCGAACAGCACGAACACCACGCCGAGCCCGATCAGCCCCGCCGGGCCCGCCGTACGGCGGCTGTTGCGGGTCTCCTCACTGAGGTTGCTGGTGACGTCCCAGCCCCAGTAGGAGAACGCGGCCACCAACGCGCCCGAGGCGAACCCGGACACGCCGTCGAAGTGGCCGAGCCCGAAGCACGACCAGTCGAAGGTCGGGACATGGCCGAAACGACCCAGCGCGAGCACCGCGAACAGCGCCAGGATCGCCAACTCCACGCCTGACATGAGGAGTTGGGCCCGCGCGGTGAGGCGGGCGCCGCCGAGCACCACACCCAGCATCAGCAGGAACCAGCCCGCGCCGACCAGCGTGGCCGGTGCCGTGTCGTCCGCGAGGCCCGGGTCGAACAGGGCCAGCGTCAGCGACCCGGCGGGCAGCGAACCGGCCACCATGAACAGGGTCGCCGACACCACCAGCGCCCAGCCGCTGAGGAATCCGAGAAAGGGATGCAGCGTCCGGCCCACCCACGAGTAGCCGGCGCCCGCGTTCGCGTCGAGGCGGCCCAGCCGGCTGAACGCCAGGGCGATGCCGAGCATCGGTATCGCGCAGTACAGCAGCGCGGCCGGGCCCGCCGGCCCCACCGCGGCGACCAGGACCGCGGTCGTGGCGGCCAGCGAGTACGCCGGTGCGCTGCCCGCGACCGCCATCACCACGGTGTCCAACATGCCCAGGGCGCCTGCCTGCAGCCCTCTGCCGCCGCTGTTGCTCATGGTCGCTGCCTTCGTTCGTGCCGGCGCGCGGGCGGGACCGGCACCGGCGACGTGGGGGGTGGGGGGTGCCGCCGCGGCCCCGTGGGGAGGCCCCGGGCGCGGCGACCGCGCAGCCGGCGGGAAGGTACGCCGCTGCGTGGACGAACGGTCACGCGGAGTGTGCGAGTGATGATAGCCCCACCGCTCGACGTGGCACGACGCGCTCCCGGAGCCGTACGCGGGCACCGGGCCAAGGGGGTTGGACCCGGCCGAACGGGAAACGCGGAACACGGAAAGCACGCACACGCGCATCACGAGGTGACTGGCGCACCCGAGGGAGGCAGCCATGGGCACCCGCCCCGAACCGATGGCCGACGACGCCTACCAGCCCACCGGTAGCAACGAGGAGCAGGAGGACGCCGCGCCCCTGGACATGCAGGACGCCGTCGGCGAACGCACCTATGACGACACCCTGGACGAGGGCTACTCACCCCCCGAGAAACCGCTCGGCGTCACCAAGTACGGCACCACCGCCGCCGAGCAGCACGACGGGGAGAGCCTCGACCAGCGGCTCGCCCAGGAGCAGCCGGACGTGCAGCCGCCCTCCGGCGACGACATCGGCGACCTGCCCGGCGGCGAGGGCGAACCCGTCGACCCGCAGGCCGGAGCGGACCGCGCCGGACGGCTCGTCGCCCCCGACGAGGGCGTGCGGCCCGACACCGAGAAGGACGCCGTCGCCGCGGACAAGGGCATCGACGCGGGCGCGGCCGGCGCGGAGGAGGCCGCGATGCACGTCGTCGACGACGACCTGACGCAGCCGTAGCCGACTTTCGTCCTCTCGGCGGCAGACGCGCAGGGACACACGTGGGGCGGTCTCCTCGACGGTGAGGAGACCGCCCCACGGCACGGTCCCGGCTCGAAGCGCCCGGCCCGTCAGGGCAGCAGCTTGTCCAGCGCGGCGGGGCCCTCCCGGTCCAGCTTGCGCTTGGCCCACTCCAGGTTGCGCGGAGTGATGTCCCGGCCCGCGGCCAGCACGACGTCCTCCGCGGAGACGTCGGTACCGGTACGGGCGTGCAGCAGGCTGTCGGGAGTGGCGCGGTCCTCGGACGGCTTGGACGCCTCGGGCTGTGATGTCGGCATGGCAGTGCTCCCTCCGGTCCGGACGGCTGCGACGACCCGGTGCGCGCAACCGGTCCACTCTCACCATTCATCCATCCGGCGCACCCTGCATCCGGACGGCACGGACACGCGCGCCGCAGCCGCGTGCCGTGCCGCCGGAGTACCGCGGTGCCGCGCCGCGTAACCCTCCCGCCCGCGATCGTCCGGGATGCCGCGCCCGGCACCCCGACGTCTAATGGGAAAGGTCGAACGGGAGAGGTCGAGCACCCCGCCCCGCGTACGCCAGGAAGGGCCGGGCCCATGGCACGCACCCGGGAACGCACCAGGGGACACCACGGCGCCGCCGGGGACGGCACCAGGGCCACGGGGGGCCTGCGGGGACTGGGGGAGTGGTGCGCGAGGCACTTCGTCGTGGTCATCGTGGCGTGGCTGGTCGCCCTCGCCGCCCTCCAGGTCCTCGACCGGAACTTCGGCGGGGAGTACTCCGACAACTTCTCCCTGCCCGGAGTGCAGTCGCAGCAGGGCCTGGACGTCCTCAAACAGCACGATCCCGCGGCCGGCGGCTACGGCAGCCAGATCGTCATGCACGACGGCAGCAAGTCGCTGACCGCGCTCGGTTCGCAGATGTCCACGACCGTCGCGGACCTGCAGAAGATGCCGCACGTCCTGTCGGCGCAGAACCCGCTCACCGCTCCCGGCTCCACCCAGGGCAAGCCGGCACCGAGCAGCGTCGGCCCGCTCTCCGGCGACGGACACACCGCCTACATCACCGTCCGCTTCGACGTGCAGCCCTCGACCCTCGGCGACAGCTATCTCAACGGCGTGGACAAGGCCGTGCAGCCGCTGCGCTCGGCCGGCGCGCAGGTCGAGTACGGCGGACCGCTCGGCGAACTCGCCCGGCCCGCCGCGGACGACCGGGTCAGCGAGCTGATCGGCTTCGCCGTGGCCATCGTGGTGCTGCTGGTCGGCTTCGGCAGCGTCATCGCCGCAGGGCTGCCCCTGGTCACCGCGCTCATCAGCGTCATCGGCGGCCTGGCCTGCCTCGGCCTGCTCGCCGCCGCCTTCACCTTCGCCACCGTCTCCCCGACCCTGGCCACCATGATCGGCCTGGGCGTCGGTATCGACTACGCCCTGTTCCTGATCACCCGGCACCGGCAACATCTCATGGACGGCGCGGATCCGGTGCACTCCGCCGGCCGGGCGGCCGCCACGAGCGGGCGGGCCGTCCTGGTCTCCGGCACGACCGTGATCATCGCCCTGGCCGGCCTGTACGCCTCCGGTGTGTCCTTCATCGGGAAGCTGGGACTCGCCGCCGCCGTCACGGTCGTCACCGCCGTGCTCGGGGCGCTCACCCTCGTGCCGGCGCTCCTCGGGCTGATCGGCAGACGCATCGACCGCTACCGGGTGCGCCGTCCCGTCGCCGAGACCGACGCCGAACCCGGCACGACACCGCACGGCACCTGGCACCGCTACGCCCAGCGGGTGGAGCACAGACCCTGGTCCTACCTCGCCGCGGGAGTGGTGACCGTCGTCGTCCTCGCCATCCCGGTCTTCTCCATCCAGCTCGGCCACATCGGCGACGGCGCGGACCCCACCTCCTTCACCGACCGGCGTGCCTACGACCTCATGACCAACGCCTTCGGGCCCGGCTCCAACGGCCCGCTCACCGTCGTCATCGACCAGAGCGGCGTACCGGGCGACCAGCGTTCGGCCCTGTCCTCCCAGGCGCAGAAGACCCTGAACGCCGTGGCCGGCGCCGCCACCGTCACCCCGCTGACCCCCACCAAGGACGGCGACGTCCTGATCGGCACCGTCTACTCCAAGTACAGCCCGCAGAACGCCGGCACCACCGACCTCACCAACCGGCTGGTGGACACGACCCTGCCCGACGCGGTCGCCGGCACCCACGCCAAGGGCTATGTCACCGGTACCACCGCAGCCCAGGTCGACTTCCGCGACATCGTCTCCAGCCGGCTGCCGCTGATCATCGGCGTGGTCGTCGCCCTCGCCTTCCTGATCATCCTCGCCGTCTTCCGCGGACTGCTCGTCGCCGTCAAGGCCGCCGTGCTCAACGTCCTGTCCATCGCCGCCTCCTACGGCGTGGTCGTCGCCGTCTTCCAGTGGGGCTGGGGCGGGCCGGCGCTCGGCGTCTCGGGCAAGGTGCCCATCGAGAGCTATGTGCCGATGATGATGTTCGCGATCATCTTCGGCCTGAGCATGGACTACGAGATCTTCCTGCTGTCCCGCGTCCACGAGGCCTGGCTGCGCACCGGGGACGCGAAAGCCTCGGTCGCCCACGCCCTGGAGATCACCGCGCGGGTGATCACCTGCGCGGCACTGATCATGGTGAGCGTGTTCGCCGCGTTCATCCTCAGCGACAACATCGTCGTGAAGATGCTGGGCCTGGGCCTCGCCGTCAGCGTGCTCATCGACGCGACCGTGGTCCGGCTGCTGATGGTGCCCGCGGTGATGACCCTGCTCGGCCGGCACGCCTGGTGGACGCCGCGCTGGCTGGACCGGGCCTTGCCGCACATCGACGCCGAGGGCGAGTCGGCCGGGCAGCCGGACGACGTCAGCGGGCGTCCGGCGGCGTCGGCGCGAGGACGAGCATCGTGACGTCGTCGCGGATCTCGGGGCAGAACCGCACGAGATCGGCCCACACCAGCCCCGGCAGCGTGTCCGGGCCGGCGCCGGCGAAACCCGCCAGCCGGTCCTGGAGCGGATAGAACGCACCTGCCCCGTCCCGCGCCTCCAGCACCCCGTCCGAGGCCAGCAGCAGCCGGTCGCCGGGCAGCAGCGGCACCGCGGCCCCGGCCTCCGGACGCGTGTCGGCCAGCCCCAGGCCGAGCGGCGTCCACGGCTTCACCGGCACCTCGCTGACCGTGCCGCCGCGCAGCAGCAACGGCGCCGGATGCCCGCAGGAGACGATGCGGACCGCCCGCGTGTCCGGCGCGAACTCCAGCAGTACGGCCGTCGCGAACAGCTCCGCGTGCTCCGTGCGCGCCGAGTCCACCACCAGCCGCCGGTCCAGGCGGGCGGCGACCGACTCGACGTCGGCCTCGTCGAGCACGGCCTCACGGAAGGCACCCAGCACGGAGGCCACCGTCGCGACGGCCGACAGCCCGTGCCCCTGCACATCACCGAGGACGGCCCGGACACCGTACGGACCGCCGCGGACGTCGAAGAAGTCGCCCCCGACGAGCGTGCCGCGCTCAGCCGCCCGGTACAGCCCCGCACAGCGCACCCGTCCCACCCGCTCCGGCACCGGCGGCACGACGGCGCGCTGCGCGGCCTCGGCGACCGTGCGCTCCAGGTCCAGCTGGGCGTCGCGGCGGCTGCGCACGAACGACACGAAGATGCTCAGCACCGAGACGAAGGCCAGGGTGAGCAGGTCGGTGTTGCCCGGGCGGTTCAGGTGGAAGGCGGGGATGTTGAGCACGGCGAGGGCGGCGCCGCCCAGCAGGGCGGTGGCCAGGGGCCCGTACGACAGGACGGCCAGCGGCGGGATCGCGCCCAGCAGGAAGCCGATGTCCTGGGCCTCGGGGGTGACGAGCGTGGCCACGCACACGCCGACGACCAGCAGCACCGGCAGCACGCGCACCCACGGGGGCGGCGGCGCACCGCGCAGCCAGCCCCGCCGGTCCTGCTCCCGGCCCGCCACCACACCACGCAGCCTCGCCACACCCCCACGCTCCTACGACCCTCCGCGTCCCGCACCCCGGGTCCGGCCCGCGCGGCGTTGTCAGTGCCGGGTGCGATGCTGGGGCGGACGGCATGATCACGGGCGATCGAAGGCGCGGGGGAGAGGCGACATGGGTTTCGTGGGCCAGGTGTGGCGACTGACCGGTGCGGCGGGCGCGATCGGGGAGGTCGTCGTCGAGGAGGCCGACTTCCCCTGGCTGCGCGGGCGGTTCACCGCCGGCCCGGCCTTCGGCTCGGTGCGCGGGTTGTTCGAGCGGGAGCTGGCGCTGGCCGACGACGAGGACCGGGACGCGTGGGAGCGGGTGTGGGACGACATAGCCCGCGCCGTGACGCTGCACGCCCCGCACGGCCCCGTCGCCGAGTTCCTGCTGCACATCGAGGACGACCGCGCCTGGTTCCGCTGGAGCGACGAACCCGTCGACGGCGGCCCGGCCGCCGCCCCGGCGGACGGCGGTCCCGGGGACGGAAGAGGCTAGTTCTCCGAGGGCGGCAGCAGGTCCTCGGCCTCGGCGAGGATCTCGGTGACCCGCAGGGCGAAGGCCGCGTCGCAAGGGTGGGGGCCGCCGCCCGCGGCGGCGGCGAGCAGGGCGTCGACGGCCCGGGCGTACGACTGCTGCGCCCCCTGGGTGCGCTCCGGGAGCCGTGTCACGCCCGACTCGCCGCGCAGCTCCACCACGGCGCCGGCCGCCGCGGGCGGCACCGTCAGGCTCAGGTCCAGGGCGCTGGAGGCCCCGCCGACGTGGCGCAGCACCAGGTGCACGGTGTCCTTGGGCCCGCGCGCGGCGGCGGCCACCTGCGCGACGTCCCCGAGCACCGGCAGCAGCACGGACAGCGCGTGCGGGCCGACGTCCCACAGCGCGCCGCGCTCCCGGCGCCACGGCGAGGTGGCGTACGGACTGCCCTCGGCGAACGCCGCGCCCAGCCACTGCGCCCGCGCGGTGAACCAGCCGCCCGTGTCCGCCTGTTCGGCGATCCACGCCTCGGACTCCGGCTGGAACCGGGCGGTGAAGAAGACGACCGAGGCCACCTGGGCCTCACGCACCGCTTCGGCGACGGCGCGCCCGCCGGTGACGGAGGTGGCCAGCGGCTTGTCCAGGAGGAGATGCCGCCCCGCGTGCGCGGCCCGCGCCGCCAGTTCGGCCTGTACGTCGGGCGCCAGTGCGACGGCGACGGCGTCCACGTCGGTGAGCAGGGCGTCCACGTCGTCGTAGGCCCGCGTGCCGTGGCTCTCGGCCAGCTCCTTGGCCGCTTCGGGCCGGCGGCCCCAGACACCCACCAGGTCCACGTCCTCGTGGGCGGCGAGCGTGGGGGCGTGCACCAGGCGCGCCCAGGGTCCGGTGCCGAGCAGTCCGATGCGCATGCCGCTCCTTCACAGGGTCGTCGTCCTCACGGTCCTTCGGCGAGGTCACGCACGAGCGTGGCACACCGCGGGTCCCGTGAGACACCCCGCACCGACCGGGGCGCTCAGGCCGCCGGGCGTTCGGCGAGGCGCGTCAGGCCGCCGGGCGTTCGGCGGGGCCCGCCGGCTCGGGCGACGTGGCGCCCGCCGCCGCTTTGCGCGAGTGACTGGCCCGCCCGCCGCGCACCAGACGCAAGTGGCGCCGCCGCGCCGCGTGCCGGTGCCTGGCCGGCAGTGCGGTGAACAAGCGGTCCTCCATGCGATCCATGATCAGCAGCAGAACGGACAACAACGGCAACAGCAGAACGGCGACCCAGACCACGGCAGCCCCCTAAGCAGGGTGAATGTCTTCACGGGTGCTCCGAACCGACCCGCTGATGCGTTCGACGCCGGTGAAGAATGCGTGACGATTCACGGGAGACGTGCACAAAACGGTGATATGCCACAAACGGCTCAGGCGCAACAGGACGGTGCCATGTGCCGCGTCGGGAAGCGATGCGCATGTGTCCGAAAGTCGCCGTGCACGAGTGCGGGAACGGACCTACGCGCCCCGGTCCTGCCAGTACGCTCTGTGCTGCCGGTTGGGGCGACGGGGTGCGGAGTTGGGGGCACGGTGCGGGAAGACAGGAAGCTGTCCACGGAGATCGACTCCAGCGTGCCGACGGCCGCGCGCATGTACGACCACTACCTGGGCGGCCGGGACAACTACGCCGCCGACCGCGCGGCGTGCGAGCAGCTCGACAAGGTCGTTCCCAGCACCCGCCGGCTCGCCCTGAACAACCGCCACTTCCTGCAGCGCGTCGTGCGGACCCTCACCGAGGAGCACGGAATCCGGCAGTTCCTGGACCACGGCTCCGGCCTGCCCACCCAGAACAACGTCCACCAGGTCGCCCAGCGGCTCGATCCCACGGCGCACGTCGTCTACGTCGACAACGACCCCATGGTGCTGGTGCACGGCCGGGCGCTGCTGGAGCAGGACTCGCGCACCACCGTGATCCACGCCGACCTGCGCGACACGGACCAGATCTTCGACCACCCCGACACGCGGCGCCTGATCGACTTCTCCGAGCCCGTCGCCGTGCTGTTCAACTCCGTCTTCCACTGCATCCCCGACAGTGACACCGACGGACCGCTCGCGGTGGCCCGCCGGGTCGCGCGACGCCTCGTGCCCGGCAGCTACCTGGTCATGTGCCAGCTGGTCAGCGAGGATCCGGAGGTGCGTGCGTTCGTCACCGGCTTCATGGACCAGGCGACGCAGGGCCACTGGGGCCGCGTGCGCGAGGAGAAGGACGTCGCCGAACTCTTCGAGGGTCTCGAGATCCTGGAGCCGGGGCTGGTGGAGGTCTCCACCTGGCGTCCGGACACCGAGGTCGCCCCGCGCCAGCTCACCCACGAGTGGATCGAGTTCGGCGGAGTGGGCCGGGTCGTCTGACCGCACGCCCTCGGCCGGCGCCGGCCCGTCCCCACGTCGCGGTCGGGCCGACGGCGGCAGGCGCGACCCGTCTCGGCCGCCCGCGGTGGTTCCTGCCCGCGGCGGCCCGTCAGGGGCCCGCGGCGGCCGTCAGCTGTAGCGGCTCTTCACCGTTTCGCGCAGCAGCTCGATCGTGTCGCGCGGCTTCAGGGCCTCGTCGGCGAGGCGGTCCAGGGCGAACCGGTACTCCTCGGTCTCGTCGCGGTCCTCGAGGAAGTTCGCGCTGCGGATGTGCTCCAGATAGACCACGTCCGGCAGATCGAGACCGTCGAAGCGCAGATAGGTGATCGGGATGGCGGGCGCCGACGCGTCCGTGACGTCCAGGGGTACGACCTGGACGGTCACGTTCGGGCGTTCGGCCATCTCGATGAGGTGCTCGAGCTGCTCGCGCATGACGTCCTTGCTGCCCAGCACCCGCAGCAGGACCGATTCGTCGATGACCGCCCACAGCTGCGGCGCGTCCTCCCGCCGCAGCAGCTGGGCCCGGCGCATCCGCAGCTCCACGCGTCGCTGCACCTCGCCCGCCGGCGCGTTCGGCAGGCCGCGCTTGACGACGGCCTGGGTGTAGGCCGAGGTCTGCAGCAGACCGGGAACGTACTGGATCTCGAAGGTACGGATGGTGGCCGCCGCCTCCTGAAGCCCCACCAGCCGCTCGAACCACTCGGGCATCAGGCGCTTGTCGTAGCGCTGCCACCAGCCGGGCTGGCCCGCCCGCTGCAACAGCCGCAGCAGTACCGACGCCTCGTATTCCTCGGTGCCGTACAGCGACAGCAGGGCGCGCACATCGCTCTCGGCCGGAGGACGACGGCTCTTTCCGGCCTCGATGCGCGACAGCTTCGCGCCGCTGAAACCGAGCTCCTTGGCGGCCTGGTCCTGGGAGTACCCGGCGTCCTCGCGGAAACCGGCCAGCTGGACGCCGACCAGCATCTTCAGCAAGGTCGGCGCGGGCTCAGACCGGTCCAGATACGATTCCAGCCGGGAGAGACGATGCGACTGAGCGGACATCCTTCACTCCCCGTTGACCGGCAGACCTGACGGCCAGAATATCGCACTCGTTGCCGATGCGGCCCATCATCCGCCCGATCCGGGGGAGTTGGGTCAGGGCCGGGATCGGCCGAACGGCTCCCGGGTCCGCCTCACACCAGGTGGTCGAACTCGCCGTCCTTCGCGCCCGCCAGGAACGCCGCCATCTCGGAGGCCGTGTAGATCAGCGCGGGTCCGTCCGGGTCACGGGAGTTGCGCATCGCGATGCCGCCCTCGACGAGGGGTGCCACTTCGACGCAGTTCCCCTCGGCGTTGCTGTGCCGGCTCTTCATCCACCGTGCGTCCAGCGAACTCGCCCGCACTCCGTTGCGTACTGGTGGCATCGCAGTCTCCTTGCCGTGACCGACCCGTCGACGCAGTGTCGCGCAATTTCTCGTGCAATTGCACGCGAGCGCCGTCTGCGTGGATAATAGCCGTGGCGTCAACCCTTCGGTGGACGCCCGGTCCTGACGTCATTTCAGGGAGAAGACGTGCTCTCACCTGCGCCGACACCGCCGCGGACATCGGGCGTCGCCGGGGTGTGCGGGCACGTGAGGCACTCGGCCGGCGAACCGTCCGGCCTCCCGGGCCGACCGGCCCCTGCGAGCTGACCCGACCGCCGTGGAAAGGCCCCACGTCATGCGCACCGCTCCGACCGGACAGCAGAGCACATCGCGCACGGATCGCGACGTCCCCGCCGCGGCAGCGGCCCGGCAGGCGCCCCTCGCCGGCCTCGGGCAGGTGCCCTGGGCGGAGATCAAGGACTCCACCGGCTCCGCCGCGGCGATCCCGCTGCTGCTCAACCAGATCGCGTGGGGGGACCCCGCGACGGCCCGTGCCGCGCTGGAGGATGTGCGGAAACGCATCTGCCAGTACGGCTTCGTGGTGGAACAGGCCACCGCCGTCACGGTCCCCTTCCTGTGGGAGCTGGCCCAGCTTCCCCACGTCTCCTGCCGGGCGAGGATCATCCAGCTGCTCAAGAGCATCGCGGACGCCCGGCAGTGGGAGAGCACCGCCGCCGCCTATCCCAAGCTCCTCAACCACCGTGAGAACCACGTCACCTGGGAGCGGGCCGCCCGTCAGGCCGTGCGCGACCGGCGCGGCGTCCTGCGCCATCTGATGGCCGAGGGCGACGCCGAGATCGCCCGGGCGACCACCGAACTGGCCCGCGCGCTCGGTGAGTGGGGCTCACACGTCTCGGACAGCGCACAGCGGGTGTGAGGCCGGCGCAGTCGTCGGCCTCTGAGTTGGAGGAGGCGCTTGACCACGCGGGCCGCGTTGTGCGATGCCGCCAGGGTCGTGGTCATGGGCGACGGCGCCATGCCGGAGACCGGCACCCATGACGAACTCCTCCACCGCGGCGGGGCCCGCATGGCGCTGCACGCGCCGCAGGCGGCCTGAGCGGCGGTTGTTCGCGCGTCGCCGTCCACGCACCGAGGGCCACGTGCGGGGCCGCGCCGCCGAAAAGGGCGGCGACGGCGAGGGCGCGCGCAGTACTGTGCCGATCGGTGGGACACGGGGGAAGCCCCGCGTGCCCCTGGCGGCGCCGAACGCACCGCGGGTCTACTGAGGAGACGCAACCAACATGGGAGCCACCGCGCCCGACGCAGCCGCGGAGGGATCGTCCGAGGGCGCGCTCGCCGCGGCGCGGCACGACACCTTCACGGTCTCACTCCACCTGCCCGCACCCGCGAGCGCCGTGTACGAGGCGTTCTCCGACACGCCGCTCCGGCTCCGGTGGTTCAAGCTGCCGGGCCGTCAGACGGCCTACCGGCACGATTTCACGGTGAACGGCGGTGAACGGGCGTCGAGCCTTTTCCCGGTTCCCGGCGCACCGCCGGAACGGCTCGAGTACGCGTCCCGCTACCTCGACCTCACCCCGTGCTCGCGCATCGTGTACGCCTACACGGCGCGGGTGGACGACGTCGTGCGGTGGGCTTCGCTGGTGACCGTCGCACTGGACCCGGAGGCGGACGGCACCCGGCTGCGGTGGACCGAGCAGGCGGCCTTCCTGGCGGCGTCGGCGGAGCCGGAGCACGACCTTCCGCACCTGCGCGGCGCCACACGCCTGCGGTTGAACGGCCTCGTGGCCGCCCTGGCGGCCGACGCCTGAGCCCGTGGCCGGGGGCGCGCCGGGCGTCAGGCCGCGCTGCTGCGGTGGGTGGGGTGGCGGCAGGTCGCGTCGTGGGACGTGCCGAGACTGGTCCACCAGCGTTCGCAGCACGCCGCCCCGAGCTCCGCGCGGACGAGGGCCTCGGTGGCGTCCGGGGCCGCGGGTGTGGTGGTGGCGCCGGTACCGGGGCGTTCCGTCTCCCGGACCACGGCGATCAGCGGGACCAGACTCGCTGCGCTGAACAGACAACCGACCCAGGCGGGACCGTGGCCGAACTCCAGGACGGCCGTCCACGCCAGGCCGGCGCTGGTGACGACGTAGAGCGCGCACAGGGCGCGGGCGGACCAACTCATCGGTGGACACCGTTCGTAGACAGGGGGCCGTTCCCCCTGTCCAACTGCCCCCGGTGCGGCGAAGAAGCGGTTCCTCGCGACGCGCCCACGGTTCGGGTGAATTCGGCGGACGTACCCGTGCCGTGATGGTTCCGCGACCCACACGTGACTTTTTCGGCCGCAACGGCCCGTCATCGACGGAAATCCTGCCAATGGGCCGGGAAAGCGTGCATGATCCTGCCAGGGCGGGGCATACGGAGCAAAAAGTCGAGAGAGGGGAGCTCCGTGCTGGTTCCGGACCCGAAGGTCGTCAGGCATCTGCTGACGCAGTACGCATCACTCAAGATCGCCCAGGCGGAGAGGGAGAGGCCGTCGACGGCCCGGGAGTTGGAGGACGTGAGCTACACCCTGTGCGTCCTGATGGGCACCACGAGCGTGTACGACGCGATCGCCAAGGCGGACGCCCTGCTTCAGGCCGCGAACCGGCCGCAGCCGCAGACCCACGAGACGGACGGCGACAACGGCCTGTCCCTCGCGGTTTGACCCGCACGAACCCCTGACGCCCCGCGCACCGGCCCGATCGCCGGTGTGCGGGACTGCGGGGTAAGGCACCCGGGCGTGGACGAGGACGCCTAGACTCGACCCTCGTGCCCACCACGCGGGCCCACGAGAGGAAGAGCGCCGGGTGTTCCAGGATTCCCCCATCTACGACCGACTGATCGCCGAATGCGGAGACGTGCCCACCGAGGTGCGCCGGGAGGCCGAGCGCGTGAACAGGGAGCTGGAGATGGTCATGCGCCCGCTGCGCTCTCACGGCTACCCCGACCCGTCCCCGCGCGCCGCCCACCCCGGCGCAGGCTGGCAGCGCACGGCCATGCTGCCCGCGCCACGCCCGCAGTGACCCCCCGCACCGGCCGCGACCACCCGAGGGTTCAGGGCAGGGCGGAGCCGGTGCAGTTGACGTGCTGGGGCCGGTGATCGGTCAGAGGCCGCCCCAGCCACTCGGCGACGGCACGGGCGATCGGCAGGCCCGTGTCCACCTCCACGAAACCGAACTGACCTGACTGGTTGCACTCCAGGAACCACCAGGTCCCGTCGGCGTCCTCGGCGAAGTCGAAGGCGCCGTACGCCAGTTCCGCCTCCCGCAGATAGCCCCGCACCGCTTCCGCCACGCGCGGCGGCACCTCGGCCGGCTCCCACGGCCGGCCCGACGTGTCGAAACGCACGTCGACCAGGTCCGGGTGCGCGTGCGGATCGGCCGGCTTGCGGGCGGCCAGCAGACGCTCCCCGACGGCGGTCAGCCGGATGTCGGCCCGTTTGGCGATCCGGCGCTGGAGCAGGGTGGGTCCGTAGGCGACGGCCGAGAAGTCGGTGTCCGGGGCGACCCGGCTGGTCGGCACCGCCCGCGGCGGATCCTGCGGGTGCGCGCCCGAGACCGGCTTGACGACCAGGTCCGGATAGCGTGCGGCGAACTCCCGGGCCGCCTGCGGGAACGTCGTGATCAGCGTGGCCGGAACGGGCAGCCCGCAGCGCTGGGCGAGGTGCAGCTGCCAGGGCTTGTGCCGGGCGCGACGGGCCGCGTCCGGATGGTTCATCCAGCGCGCGCCGCTGCCGCGGAGCATGCCGTACAGTGCCTGCGCCGACTCCTCCGTGAGCCACGCCGACGCGTGCGGCGCCCGGGCGGCCGTGGCGCCGGGTCTGCGGACCCACACGGACCGCAGGCCGTCCAGGCTCACCAGCCGTCCGGCGGAGGACAGATGGCCGCGGAACGCCCCGTGGACGTACTCCCCGGAGAGCGCGACACCCCCGGTGAGATCGGCGGGGTCCAGCCGGACCACCGGAACGGCGGCGGCGTTCAGGTGGACCACCACCATGTCGGCCGTCACGTCCTCTTCACAAGTGAGGATCAGCACGGTCATTGTCGGCGGTCTCGCGTTCAGTCGTCGAAGTGGGTCTTGGAACCCGCCGTCGATGTCGTGGTCCCGAGCTCCCTCAGCAGCGCGTGGTCGCGGGCGGCGATCCGGCCGTCGATGAGCACGTTCAACTGCAGCCCGGAGTCGTAGGTGTACGGCACGGAGAACTCCAACTCCACGGCGGGCCGTGCGTAGTTGAGCGCGAACGGTTGCATCGTCTCTCCCTCGTCGGTACTGCATCGAACAAGTGGTGCCGCCGTGCGGAGCCCCTTGGCCGGCGCTTTCCTGCGACCTCCAGTCACTTATACGAATCGAACGGGTGAATGGTTTCCTTACTCTGCGTGATCGGCGCGGAGTTGGGCCTCGTCGCCCGTCGGTGACACGGTGGTGAGGAGGATGTGCGGGCCGGGCTCCCGGTGGTCAGCTCGCCGGTACGGCGCCGTGCGCGAGAGGGCGCGGGGGCCGCGGTGCGCGCGGGAGCGCGCCGATGTCGTCCGGATGGAGGGCGTCGGGCAGAACGTCGGCCGGCAGGACGGTGCGCGTGGTGGCCGTGTCCACGAGTCCTCCCCCAGCGCGGAGCCGCCGCGCCACGTCTGCTCTTCCCCCGCTTTCGATGGACGGATTCCCGTTTCCGGGCCGGGTTACCGCCTCGCGCGGCGGAACCGTTCCCGCGAACGTCCGTTCCCACTGCCCCCGGGCCCCGTGTGTTTCCGTGTTCACACGGGTGCGCGGGTGGAGTGGCGGGCGCGTCCTCCGCCCGTTAGTAATGGGCAGGGCAAGCCGCGTGTCGCAGCTCGGGGGCCAGGCGCGACCGCACCCCTCAGAGAGGGCCGATAATGATCACCCGCTCTTCACGGCAAGGTCCGGACCGTCCCCACACCGCCCAGACCGACCCCGCCGAGGCTCAGGCCGTACCGCCGGGCCCCGGGCACGCCGCCTTTCCCGCCGGTCCCGACCCAGGCCCGGCGCCCGTCGCGGCCCCGGTCCGTGACGCCGGTCCGGCGCGTGCCGCCGAACCGCCGCACGGCCCGGCAACCGAGTCCGCGCCGACTCCCGGGCATGACCTCAGCCCCGCACCCCGGTCCGCGCCGGCTGCCGATCCCGGCGCGCGCGCCGGTGCGGGGCCGGGCGCCCTGCCTGCGGCCTGCGCCGCGCCGGGGGCGGACCCCGCCGCGGCGGCGGAGGCCGTGCCGGCCGGGGCCGGCCTGACGGCCCCGGGCACCGCCGCGGCCTCCGGCGCCGCGTCCGGCGTGGACGCCGTGTCAGGAGCGAACCCCGCCTCAGGGGTGAGCGCCGGGCCGGGCGTGGGCGCCGCGGCGGACGCGCCGTTCAGCGGCGGTGCCGGGACGGGCGCGGTGGCTGCCGGGACGGACGTCACGTACGGCGTGGGGAGGGGCTCGGGCTCGGAGGCCCCTTCCGTCGAGTACGTTCCCTACGTTCCGTTCGATGCGAGGGCCCAGGTCGGCGCGGATGCCCAGGCGGGTACGGGAGTCCAGCCGGGTACGGAGGCCCCGTCCAGCGCGGGGTCGCCCCCGGGTGCGGTTGTTCCGTCCGGCCCGCCCCCGGCCCCGTACGCGCAGGACCCGTCCGGTCCGGGGCCGTCCACGAGTGCGGATGTCCCGTCCGAGCCGGGACTGGCCCCGCGTGCGGACATGCCGCCGGTTGCGGAGCAGTCCTCGCCCTCAGCCGTTCCTGCGGATGTGAGCCCCCGTCCGGTCGAGGGTGTCGCGTCCGGCTCGGGCACCCCCGCCACCACGGACGGTGTCGCCGGTGAGCATGCCGCCCCGGCCGGGGCGGCACCCGAGCGCGATCCGGCCGGAGATACCGATCCGGGCGGCGACACGGGCCCGGCGGCCGGCACCGACTCGGTCGCCGGCACCGGCCCGGTCGCGGGCCCCGACCCGGTCGGAGGGACCAACACGGGCGAACGCACCGATCCGGCCGCCGGCACCGGCCCGGTCGCGGGCCCCGACCCGGTCGGAGGCACCAACACGGGCGACCGCACCGGCCCCGACGCAGGCACCGGCCCAGCCGCCGGCCCCGATCCCGTCGGAGGCATCAACGCGGCCGAACGCACCGACCCGGGCGCGGGCACCGACCCCGTCGGCGGCCTGCTGCACGTCGCCGCCGCGCAGCGGCCGTTGGAGGACATCGTCCAGCTGATCACCCTCCTCCAGCAGTCCGGGGAGTACGCGGGCGCGGCGGCCGACGTGCTGCGCGCCGTCGGTGTCGAACGGCCCGTGGAGGACGTCAGCCGGCTGGTCGCCGTGTTCTCCCGGCCTCCGTACCGCCCCGGGGACGCCGACGAGATGATCCGTGCCGCCGCCGCGCACCGCCCGGTCGCGGAGGTCACCCGGCTGATGGAGTTGCTCTACCGCGAGCCGGCGGAGCAGCACTGCGGCGACGAGGCCGTACGCGCTGCGGCGACCGGCCGCCCGGTGGAGGAACTGGTGGAACTCGTCGGGCGGTTGGCCCGTGAGCGGGAGCAGCGCGCCGCGCAGGCGCCGCCCGCGCCGTCCGGCACCGAGCAGCCGGTGGCCGAGGCGGACCGGGCGGGCGAACCGGTGTCGCCGTCCCGCGAGGACGGGCCGCCCGCCGCGCTCGCCTCCTGGGCCGGCCGTCTCGCCGCGCTCGTGCTGACCCTGTGCGGCGTCGCCTGGTTCCCGCTGCACCGCGACGGCGCATCGGCCCGGGTGTACGGCGTGGCCTTCGGGCTGTCCGCCCTGTGCCTGCTGCTGGCCCTGCTCCTGACCCGCCGGCGTCCGGCACTGCCCGTGCTCGGCGCGGCGGTGGCCGTACCGGCGGCCATGGCGGCGGCCCGGCTGCTGGTCGGCCGGATCGACGTGGCGGGTCTGTCACGCTCCCTGGAGCTGACGGCCGCACCGCCGTGGGTCACGGGCCCGCTGGCCCTCGCCGCCGCCCTGACCGCACTCGCGGCGCTGTGCGTGCGCCCGGCCGCCGGACGCCCGGCCGCCGAACGTGCGGATGCCGAACGCCCGGCCCCGGAACCGGCCGCGGCCCCGGCGGCAGTGGGGGAGCGGGCTTCCTCCGAGTAGACGCGGGTGCGCGGAGCGCGCGAGGCGACGGGCCGGCGCCGCGGGCGGGCGGGGCCGCGGGGCGGCGCCGGCGGGGGCCCCCCCCCCCC